>NZ_JABAIW010000015.1:0-84905 GCF_014231265.1 Clostridium sp. DJ247
TCATGTTTTCTTTTATGGTCATCATCATGATCTCTTTTATCATGTTCTTCGTCATGATGTTTTTTATGGTGTTTTTTATCATGTTTTCTTTTATGGTCATCATCATAATCTCTTTTATGATGTTCTTCGTCATGATGTTTTTTTCTATGGTCATCATCATAATTTCTTTCATAATAATCTTCGTTATATTCTTTTGAATGGTGTCTTCTCCCCATAATTTATCCCCCTCTTAAAAATATTCTGAATTAAAGTACTTGAAAGATATTATTATTTAAAAAAAAGCTTAGCTATAGGTCCTTTGGGATTAATAATATCTTTTATGAAATTAAATGGTATAATAAATTGAGGAACACAATAAATATAAGAGTACTTGGAATTCTTATTAAGTTCATAGTAGATTACTAAGGAATCTTCTGTAAGATAAAATCTTCTGTTTTTATTTATATTAGCAAATTCCTCAATTATAGGAATGTTATTTTCTTTTATGTTTTCTAAAATTATTTTATTAATTATATATTCATAATTACTTTCTTTATAAAATAATTCCTTAAAATTATATATATAGGCTTCTCTTATGTTTATAGTGATTGCCTTTAATAAATTAAGTGCTGTATCCTTTCCTGGAATACATAAATAAAATTCAATAATTACACTTAACAAATTTCTTTTATTCAGTGTAATCTTATATTCTCCATATATATCCCTCTGCTCTAAAAATTTATTGGTTTCTTTTTCTATAAAGTTTTGCAGCATATCTAAAATTAGATTATTAATTTTATGTTGAACTTTTTTATGTTTTAATTTTAATTGAGGGTAAGTTATACTTATATGTTCATTTTCTATTTTTCTAGTAATAATTCTAGTTTGTGATTTCTTATGTGACAATATTTATCTCCTCCTAAAAACAGACCCAAAACCTCTCCTAAGTAAGCTTTGGGTCTGCAACATATAAATTAATATATAAATAGAATAATTATAATATCAAATTTCTAATTTTTAACAATCTTTTTCTTTAGGCCATGGATTATATGGTGTAGGTGGCTCACATGAAGGACATTTAGGAGCAGGAATAGTATCTTTTTCACATGGTTTTTCATATGGTTTTTCATATGGTTTTTCACATGGTTTTTTAGGTTTTCCTAATGAATCAAGTCTTACTTGTTGTTTTTGTAATACTTTTAATGTTAAATCTATTACTATTTTTTCAGTGAATTTACGAAATTCTTGCTCTGTAGGATTTTCACAGAATTCATCTTTTATTGGCGTTGGACATTTATGAATATCAACTTCAGTAATACATGTTTTTACTAATTCACAGAAAGGTTTTTCATTAAATATTTCTGTATTAGTGAAACTTTGATCGCAAGGATCACGTCCAATTACAGGATCTGCACAAGCATCGCAGCTTTTAAGATTATCTGTAAAGTATTCTAGTTCTTCTGGATTAGGGTTCTTACAAAAGAAAGGTTCTCTAAAGAATTTAACTCTAGTAGTACAATTAAAAGGTACTTTAACTGTACAATGTCTTATATCTCCACATATATTTTTTCCGTCATGGCTTAAACATTTTCCTGTTGCATACTCAATATTCTTTCTCACAAAACCAGATATATATAATATACCAGTACCAATCTTCTTATCTTGAGAAAATGGGATAAGACGGCATTGAGTTAAATACACATTCTTTTTAATACGTTTTATCTCTATAGCATCTCTGTCTAATGTAATAGTAGCTTCAACAGGAATTGTTATACTTGTCTCTGCTAGTATAACTGGAATTTTAACATATACATCTCCATATGGAATAACGTTAGGATTTATACAAACTTGGTCACACATATTTTCAGTCTTAGCTTTAACAGCTGAACAAGATTCATCATAATCATGACAACAAGCTAAACTATCAGAGTCATTATTAGCAGATACTTGACTTTCTTGATTTGCTTCATAATCATTATTCATAAATAATGTTATCCTCCTTTTTATCAAACGAAAGTATAATATGTCAATCCTTGTTGTTTTACCTTCTAATATATACTATTCAAATTACATCTTTATGTTACAGAAAAAAGATAAAGTTATTATAACCTTATGGGTGGCTAAAGCGTGGGCTAGCAGATGAAGGGCCTAGTTTATCTATATGGACAACTTTCTTTTTGTATAGATATACAATAGAAGTTTTGTTTGTTTAGTTTCTTAATTTGATATATGTTAGTGTATTTTACCATATATTAGTAAATTTAATAAAAGTAATAAAAATATAAATATTTTGATGTAACTATGGAGAATTATAGGCATATGTTATGAATTAAGATAGAGTAATTAACTAAGAAAAACTTCTAAAATAGCTTTATCTGATGACTACCCGTTCTAATACTCTCATCTTTATATGAAACTCATCTTACTTACGTCAGATGAGTACTCACAGAGTAAGCGACCATATCAAAATCACAGATTTTGCCTCTCTGCTTAACTGGGAGTAAAGAGCGGCTACTACGTCCCTGATAATGACTTCTAAGCTTCAGATGAAGGTTAATATATATTGACTATGTGGGAATATCGGTGAAAAAACATGAAGATAAAACTAATAATATAAATTTACGAACAAGAACGTAAGACAAACAAGCACATAAGAATGTAACTTATGTATATATAAAAACTTTTAGATAAAAAGGGAGCTGAAATAAGTGAATAAATTAACTAAGGTAAGAGTGAATTACAAGAATCCATTAGCATACTACGAAATTGCTTGTTTTTTAAAATATTATATTAATAAAGATTCAGTTATAGTTTGTATAGGAACTGATAGATATGTAGTTGATTCTTTAGGTCCTTTAGTTGGAACTATGCTTAAAGACAAAAACTTGCCTTTACCTATATATGGAACAGTAAATAATCCTATACACGCTTTAAATATAGATAAGAAGCTATTGGAAATCAAGTCTAGACATTCGAAATCCAATATTGTAGCAGTTGATGCATGTTTAGGTAGTGAAAAAACCATAGGTGAAATTGAAGCTAGAAACTATTCTATTCATCCTGGTAAAGGAGTTGGAAGATCGTTGCCGAGTGTTGGTAATTGTTCAATAATTGGAATTACAAACTTAAGTAACAGTGATGATATATTGTCGTTAAATTCAGTAAAACTCAGCTTTGTAATGGATATGGCTAAAATAATCACAAAATCAATAATACACGCTTATTACTTGTAATATGGACTTAAGATAAGCAATGGTAAAATTTAAGGAGGAGATCTTCTTCCCCTAATTTATTCTCCTCCTAAAAACAGACCCAAAACCTCTCTTAAGTAAGCTTTGGGTCTGCAACATATAATTTAATAATCTTTTTCTTTAGTCCATGGATTATATGGAGTAGGTGGCTCACATGAAGGACATTCAGGCGCAGGAATAGTATATTTATTACATGGTTTATCACATTTGTCTTCAGGTTTTCCTAATGAATCAAGTCTTACTTGTTGTTTTTGTAATACTTTTAATGTTAAATCTATTACTATTTTTTCAGTGAATTTACGGAATTCTTGCTCTGTAGGATTTTCACAAAACTCATCATTTATTGGCGTTGGACATTTATGAATATCAACTTCAGTAATACATGTTTTTACTAATTCACAGAAAGGTTTTTCATTAAATATTTCTGTATTAGTGAAACTTTGATCGCAAGGATCACGTCCAATTACAGGATCTGCACAAACATCGCAGCTTTTAAGATCATCTGTAAAGTATTGTAGTTCTTGTGGATTAGGGTTCTTACAGAAGAAAGGTTCTCTAAAGAATTTAACTCTAGTAGTACAATTAAAAGGTACTTTAACTGTACAGTGTCTTATATCTCCACATATATTTTTTCCGTCATGGCTTATACCTCTTCCTGTTGCATACTCAATATTCTTTCTCACAAAACCAGATATATATAATATACCAGTACCAGGCTTCTTGTCTTGAGAAAATGGAATAAGACGGCATTGAGTTAAATACACATTCTTTTTAATACGTTTTATCTCTATGGCCTCTCTATCTAATGTTATAGTAGCTTCAACAGGAATTGTTATACTTGTCTCTGCTAGTATAACTGGAATTTTAACAAATACATCTCCACAAGGAATAACATTGGGATTTACACAAACTTGATCACACATATTCTCAGTCTTAGATTTAACAGCTGAACAAGATTCATCATAATCTTGACAACAAGCTAAACTATTAGGTTCGCTATTGGTAGATATTTCATTTTTTTGATTTACTTCGTAATCATTATTCATAAATAATGTTATCCTCCTTTTTATCAAACGAAAGTATAACGTGTCACTCCTTGTTGTCTCACTTTCTAATATATACTATTCTAATTACGTCTTAATGTTACAGCAAAAAGATAGAACTATTATAGATTAAGTAATAACAAGACTGTTTGAATAGACACAAAATCTAGGTTATTCATATACTAAAATAGATAAGTTATATAATTTAAATATATTTGAAATTTAAGCTTATTAATTATTATAAGAAGAATAGTATTACAATAATTATAGTTTGTTTGAATAAATTATTTTCTCAATTGTTTAAGAAAACACTAAAGATTACTATATGAGTTAGGGAGGATTATAAAGTGAGAAACAATGAATTGATCAAGATAAATAATAATGAAATAAATATACCTGGCAAGTGGTCACAATTATCTTACGCAGGACTAAAGCGTGTGCCAGCTGCTGAAGAACCTAGTTTATCTACGTGGACAACATTTTTTTTGCATAGAGATAAAAAAGGAAGATTTTTAGATGGAAGTGGCAATTCCATAGCTTTTTGTATTCAAGATCCAAATAGCAGTATTGATTTTGAGGGTGAACAACTAAATATTGTTGAAAGAACTTTAAAAAATCTTACTCCAGAACAAATTGTCATTGCAAAGTATTGGGGAGAAGGTCCTCCGACAAAACAATGGACACCAATTATAGATAGGTTAATAGATACCTACAACGTTAACGCAGGAAGAGCGGCACGTATTTTGGCGAATGTACATGGTGCTCTTAATGATACTCTTATTGTAACTTGGTACTTCAAATTTCTATGGGATATTGCGAGACCAAATCAATTAAATCAAAACTTAGCTACTCTTATTTGTACTCCCAAACATCCAACCTATCCAGCTGGGCATGCTACAGTAGCAGGATGTGCTGAAGAGATTTTATCGTATTACTTTAAAGGTGAAAGAGATAGACTTAAAGAATTAGCAGAGGAATGTGCCATATCTAGAGTGTTTGCTGGTGTTCATTTTCCAGTAGATTGCTCAGAAGGATTAAAAATTGGACGACAAATTGGAAAAATAGTTGTAGATATTTTAGAAGAACAAAAAGATGGTAATGAAGTTAAAATTGATCATACAATAAATGAAAATCGTAATGCACAATTACCACCACCTCCATATAAACAAGCTATACCCTTCCAAAGGAGCGGAAAGTGTGATTCTAAGATAATTATAAGCTAAAACAATATAAAAAGATTAAATATACAAAATTAAAATTTATAGTCATAAAAATTTCCCGAATAACTATTTTATTGTTATTCGGGTTTTTACGTGCACCCAGCATGAGTGTTCACTTATCGTTGAAAGTTCCATATTGAAATCGGTATACCTCTTGTTGCTGGCAGTTATACAGTTATAGGATTAAAAAGCTCCTTCTTCTTTAACTACAGAGAATACAGTTCTAAATAAAATCTTTATATCCAACCATATTGAAAATTCTTTTATATATGTTAAATCATAATATACAGTTTTACCTAGTTCTATTTCTCCTCTTCCACTAACTTGGGCGAGTCCTGTTATGCCTGGAAGTACTAGAAGTCTTTGTTTATATGCCTCTGGATAAAACTTAACTACATCAGGAATCTCTGGTCTTGGTCCTACTAAGCTCATGTTTCCAATAAGAACATTAAATAATTGCGGAATTTCATCTAAACTTGTTTTTCTTAAAAATGCACCAGATTTAGTAATTCTGTTATCACTCCTACTTTGGAATACAAAATTTTCTAAGTTACTTGGATCTATATCTAATTCTTTCTTTTTTTCTGCATTTACTACCATACTTCTAAACTTGTAAATAGTAAAATCTTTGCCATTCTTGCCAACTCTAATCTGTTTAAAAAGAGCAGGTCCTTCTGAATCTAGCTTAATCCATATAGCTAATATTATAAATACTGGTGACAATATTACTATACCGATTAATGATAACACTATATCAAGTAATCTTTTAACAAAAAAATGAATTCTTCTGTTTCTTATATGCTTATCCAAATCAATTTTTATACTTTCGGTCTGCATGGATATCCTCCTATTATTTTAAATAAATATATCTTCAACTATAAAATATATCAGATATATTCTATATTTACAAGTTCGGTACATAGCTTCAGGTGCATTTAATTTAAGTGAAGAAATATATTCAAGCTACGTGCTTCAAAGCCTAAGAAGCTCTAAAACTTGCTCAGGGTCAAATCAAACTCGCTACACTCAAACAATGATTTGCCCTTATCTTCACTGCGTTAAGAGCTTCTAAGACTTCTACGCAATGTAGCTTTCCATATTTTTCTTCACTTAAATTAAACGCACCCCATAGTTTCATAACAGAATCTATAAAAATTTTTTTACTTTATTTATACCTAGTGATCCAAAAAAAGTTACTAAAAAAGCCTTAACCTCAAAAGTTAAATTGTTAACCTTAATGCCATTATCAGTAAAATGTAATGTGTAATAAAATAATATAAGGGCATGAGATAAATAAATGCCATATGAGTTTCTAGCAATAGTCTGTACAATTTTCATCATTATATTATCTTTCCAGTTAATACTAAATATAAATAATGTAAATATGGTGGTATATATAAGAACAGAGGGCCTCATGAATGTAGTAATATAATCCACATCTTTCTTCATATTGGTAGTTACAAAAGCTTCATGTAATAATAAGTATATTGATAAAGGAAATAATACAAATATAATACCTCTATAGTATCTAACTTTTTGAGAAAACTCATCCAAATTGTTTCCTATGAATGATCCTAAAGAAAAGTAAAAAATCCAATCAAGCAAGTTCTTTTTATCTAAAAACCACTGCATCTGCTCAGAAGGAACATAATAACGAGTATATAATATTATACTGGTTGTAATTAAAAAGCTTATTATAAGAAACAACTTGTTTCCTATAAACCTATAAACCAATGGGAATATTAAGTAAAATTGAACAATTAGAGGTATGTAATAAAAATGATAAAATATCTTACCATAGAACATATTGCTTAATATACTATGAATATCAGTACTTTTTGAAGTAAAATAAATATAGATTATACACCAAACAATATATGCTGGCAAAATTTTATTAAATCTACGAGCAATAAATTTAAAGTAATTTTCATCTTTTTTATAGCTTATACTTAATCCAATTCCTGATATTAAAATGAATATAGGTACAGAGAATCTTGATAACTGGTTAACTATAAGTGAGTCCTTATATATAGATGAGTCAATACTACTTCTATATAACACCGTTGCAGTTACATGTATTAAGATTACAGCAACAATAGCAGCTGCCCTCATTACATCCATTTCTAAAACATGCTTTCTAATGATTCTCACCTCACATAAATCCCAATATTCTTATTTCTTATAATGTATCTTATTTTTTAATTGCTCTACTAAGTATTTATACTCTTCTATTTTAACTATATATAAACATGTAAAATATGTAATACTTCCAAATAAAAGAGAAAC
Organism: Clostridium sp. DJ247; assembly: GCF_014231265.1. Lineage (NCBI taxonomy): Bacteria > Bacillati > Bacillota > Clostridia > Eubacteriales > Clostridiaceae > Clostridium > Clostridium sp. DJ247. The sequence goes on from NZ_JABAIW010000015.1 coordinate 7,780, forward strand.
AAAAATTGATATTAAGCTTCCTTTCATTTCATGTCCAAATTTTTCAATACTTATTTTATTAATTAATATCAATACAAAACCCATAACAATTGATGAAAATACTATTTTTAAAAAGGTAGTGAATATCTTTTTAAGTTCTATACCATTAAGTTTCTTATTCAAATTATACATCATTAATAATGTGGTTATAATAGCAGATATAGTTGTAGCTAAAGTTAGTCCTGATACCTTCATATATTTGACAATTAGAATATTGATAACTATATTTATTAATATACCAATGAAACTATTTATCATTGGTGTACTAGTATCCTTAACTGCATAGAAGGCCTTATTTAAGATGTCTCTAACACCATATGCAACCATAGCAGGACAATAATAAAGCAGTGCACTAGCTGTTAAATTAGCCGCCTCATTACTAAATGCACCTCTCTTAAATATAAGTATAGTTAAGGGGTCTCTTAGTATACCAATAGCCACTGCTGCAGGTATCATTATAATCATAATAGTATTTATTGACTTTCCTAAAGCTTTTTTGTATTCAGTTTTATTTTCTTTTGCTGCTAATTCAGAAAGAGTTGGATAAACAATCATTGCTATTCCTATAGCAAAAACTTCATATGCAAGTGTATTTATTTTATTAGCACAATCTAATATTGTAACAGCTCCAAAAAAAATACTTGTGGCAAAGGATCTATTAACAAAAGTATTAAGTTGTACTACAGAAGTACTTATAACTACTGGAATCATTAACTTAAACATGTTATGTATTTTTTTATCTTTAAAATTCATTGTTAGTCTATATTTATAACCTAACTTTTTATATTGAGGAATATTTATAATAAACTGCATAAAAAATGCAACTACAGTTGCTATTGCAAATCCCTTTATACCGAATTTAGCTGTAAAATATATAAGATATATAATATAAACTAGATTTGAAACCATAGCCATAGCTGCTGGTTCAAAGAATTTTTTATGACATTGTAGTGCCCCTGCTAGAACACTTTGTAGACTTACAAATATTAATGATAGTAGCATTATTCTCGTAACTTCAATTGAAATCTCAAATACCTTCGGATCACTAACAAATCCATGACCAAAAATGTATATTATATATTTAGCAAAAATAACAAGTATTAATGTAATTATTATTGTGACTATACTAGATATATTAATTACATTATTTACAAACTTATTTTTTTCTTTTTTATCATTATCTTGGAGATGTTCTGTATGTATAGGTATAAAAGTTGTTGTTAACCCATAACTTACAGTTGTAAGCAGATATACCATTCCTAAAGCAAAATTATATACATCAGTTATATAAGTTGCGCCAAATTTTGCTGCTATTAACGCATCTCTAATTAAAGCTAGTACTTTTCCTACAATTATTAAAAACATTACTATAATGGAACTTTTTATTACTTTTTTACTGACCATTACTTTCACTCCAATTAGTTATCTTCTAACAAGTATTTCTTTATATGCATTATGATATTTAGTACAAAATTCATTCATAGAATAATCTTCTTTTACACGTTCATATAAGTTTTTTCCTTTTATCATTAAATGTTCCCTTTGACTATAAGCTTCCTTCATTTTTTCATATATATCATTAACTTCATAAGGATTTACCAAGAATCCATTATCGCTATTTATTGTTTCATCAATATCTCCTACTTTTGAGCAAATAAATGTTTTCTTTACTGCGGCACTTTCTAAAATAACTAAAGGAGGAGATCCTCCCTCACTAAAAGAGGTCAATATACTTATATCTGATGCATTTACAAAGTCTATGGTATTGTTAACAAAACCAGTAAAAATTATATCCTTATCTAAAACAAGATCTCTAACCTTATCTTTCAATTGATATTCAAGCTCTCCATCACCTATCAATAGTAGCTTTATACCTTTTGTTTCTTTTCTTAGTTTCGCAAAGGCTTCAATTAAGGCTGAGTGATTTTTTATTGGATGCATTCTAGCTACATTTACAAATACAAAATCATTTGCATCAATACTATATTTCTCTCTAATTTCATCTTTGTCTATTGTAATCTTTACACTACTATATTCTATTCCATTATTAACAAGAAATTTTTTGCCTTTAACCCTATCATTTTCTAGTAAGTTTTTTATATATTTAGATACACAAATGTAATTACTAAAACTTCTAATACCTCTAATACTTAGAGGTGTGAATAATAAGTGTTTAAATTTGTTATTTAAAAAATCCTTTTTATAATTACTATGAATAGTAGCCACAGAAGGTATCTCAAGCTTATTTTTCAAAAAGTAATGCATAAAAAAAGCTTTAGCTCCATGAAAATTTATTATATCTATATTATTTTCTTTTATGTATGTTAAAAGCGAACCATTATAGATACTTTTACTAGTAAATGAAACCGTTTCTATACCTAACTCTTTAGCTTTATCAATAACAATGCCTTCTCCAATAGCTCCTATTATACATTCAAACATATTCTTTGAGTAAAAGCTTAAGTTTAAAACGTGGTTACCACCACCACCAGCATCATTACCTGATATTATCTGAAGTACTTTAATATTAAACACCTCCATGAATATCGTGGTGTAGAGTGGAAATTCAACTCATACTTCGCGAGATATTACCATACTTCGTTACGTTAAATATTTTTAATTAGTCTAAAGCTCAAATTTGAGCTAAGACTAATTAAAAAATATTTAAATGTAACTTCAGTATTGGTAATATCTCGCTACGTATAAGTTAAATTTCCACTCTACAACCTTACAATATTAGAAACCTATCCATTCGACTACCAACCCTAAGCCTCCCACTGCTACGCGCTGGGTTAGCTCAACTAAAATTCAGATGTTTTTTAAGCTCCATCTGAATTAAGTTTCACCTTATTTAAAAATACTTTTGTTACGTGCACTAAACATACTTCCTTGAGATATAGCTAACAATATCCAAAAGTATGCTGTTGTTTTAGGAACGAAGAATAAATTATCTGATAAATTCATAAAGTAAAAGGCTACCATTGAGGCTAAGAAACCTGTGTAAAAAAATTTGTAGAATCTGTGTTTAGTATTATTTATAAACTGTTTAACTTGTACTAGTGCAGATATAAGTATTCCTATAAAGGAAACTCCACCTATTATGCCTAGCTCGCTTTCTATTTTAAGGTATGAATTATGAGTGGTTTTAACATCCGTATAAAATTTATATTGCGGATATATCTCTGTATATTTATCATGTAAACTTACATAATTACCATTCCCAACACCAAATAAAGGATGATCCTTTATCATTTTTTTTGCTATTTCCCATAAATACACTCTAGATTGATTTTGGGTTTTATCGGTTATAGCTATTAGTCTAGATCTTATTTCTGGAATGAATAAAGCCATAATACCAAAAACAAATATAAATATTAGCAATTTTCTATTATATAATATGGCTAACATCACAAGTCCTATTACAATACCTATTATAGCATTTCTAGATCCTGTCAATATTAAGTTAACAAATGCTAGAATACTTAATAAAGAATAAAATATTTTTTTTGTTTTTACTTTCTCATATATGGCTAACATTATTATTGGAAAAATCGCTAATATAAGAAATGCTGCTAAGTTATTAGGGTTATCCATAGTAGCTGCTACCTTAACCTTAGCATATCCATAATTTTTAATAAAGTCTGGGTCAAGAGCATATCCTGTAAAGTATTGATATATTCCAAATACACATAAAACCAAAGTAGTAAATATATAGGATCTTATCATACCATCTGTACAATTTTTGTCATTAAAATCATATTTAATAATAAAAAATATTATTATGTAAGATAAAAATCTTATACTTTCACTTAGTGCTAATTTTTTCTCTACTGCATAAGTTATAGAAACAAACATCATTAATGCAAGTACACTCATAAATATACTTAAATAACTTGTAAAAAAGTCTTTTATACCAGCTATAAATTTACGCCTATTTATTGATGATAAAAATATTCTTAATCCATATAATAATATAATTAAGCCTAAAATAATATTAGGAAACTTTTTTCCTATTTCTAATTTATTGAGTAACAATGGTGGTATTATAATATATACACAAATTAAACAATACAATATTTTATCTAAAAACACTAGATATCACACCTCCCTTAAAAGTTAATATTAAAAATAAACACAAAAACAAAACTTAAATATTTTTCATTTATGCTTTGTTTTTGTGATAAAAATACTAAACTATAGAATTCAATATGTCTAATATTTTTTCTGCAGCATCACCGTTACCAAATATATTTTCTTGTAATCTATTAGGATAGAAATTTACTATGTTATCTAATATTTTATTTTTATTAGTTCCAACTACTACATTCCACCCATTTTCAACAGTTTCTACCCATTCAGTTTCATCTCTCATAGTTATACATGGCTTATTCATAAAGAAAGCTTCCTTTTGAACTCCACCGCTATCTGTTACTATTTTTTCTGAATTCATTTCAAGACTTATCATTTCTAAATATCCTACAGGATCAATAACCTTTATATTACTACTAAATACTAGGCCATAGTCAGCTATGTATTTTTTTGTTCTAGGATGAAGTGGCAGTATTACATTCTTACCGCACTCATTTAAAGCCTCAACAATATTTTTAAGTCTATATATATCATTAGTATTTTCCGCTCTATGTATAGTTGTTAGAATAAACTTACCTTCCTCTACCTCAAGTTCGCTAAGAATATTGTTTTTTTCTTTAGCAAGTTTTTTGAAATTAAGGGTAGCATCAAACATTACATCTCCAACATTATATACCCCTTCTTTAATTCCTTCATCAACTAAATTTTTTAAAGCTGAAGCTGTAGGAACAAATAGAAGTTTTGAAATATGATCTGTTAATATTCTGTTTTGCTCCTCCGGCATAGCTTTATTAAAGCTTCTAAGTCCTGCCTCTACATGTGCTACAGGAATTAAAAGTTTACTAGCACACAGTGCTCCTGCCAAAGTTGAATTGGTATCACCATAAACTAATACTAAATCAGGTTTTTCCTTTAAGTATATTTCCTCTAAACTTATAAGCATTGTACCTGTTTGCTTTCCATGGTTTCCAGACCCAACTTCTAAGTTATAATTAGGTTTTGGAATTTTAAGCTCATCAAAGAAAACCTTAGACATATTCTCATCGTAATGCTGTCCAGTGTGCACAAGTATTTCTTCATGCTGTTTTCTTATAACATTTGATACCGCAGCAGCTTTTATAAACTGAGGTCTTGCTCCAACAACAGTTAAAACTTTCATTTGTTTCCTCCCTATTTGTGTTTACAATATTATTTATTGATTTTTAAGTAGTTGATTTTCTGGTACTTTTTTTAGCTCCTTTGCAGGATTTCCAGCAACTATTACTGCTTCATTTACGTCTTTTGTTACTACACTTCCTGCAGCAACAAAACCATCTTCATATATAACTTTCCCTGGAAGTATAGTAGCTTGTGCCCCTATTCTTCCACCTTTTTTAACGGTAACACCTTTAAAATGGTTATATCTTTCCTTTGAACGTGCTGCAAAGTTATCATTAGATGTTACTACTCCAGGTGCTATAAATACGTTATCCTCCACTTCTGAATAAGCAGTTAAATAAACATTAGTTTCTATTTTACAGTTTGATCCTACCTTACAAAAGTTTTCAACAGCAGCACCTCTACCTATAATAGTTTTACTTCCTATAGTAACATTTTCTCTAACAGTAGCTAAATCTGCAACAAGAGTTTTATCCCCAATTTCACATCCACAGTATATTATCACTCCTGCTCCTACTAAACAGCCTTCGCCGATTACCGCAGGAGAAAACTCCTTTTCATCTTTAAATATACTGTTAACCGATCTCATAGGTTGTTTTCCAATCACTGTATTATCATCAATTCTTACGTTGTCACCTATGTTACTTCCCTTATGAATAACAACGTTATGTCCTATAATACAGTTATCTCCTATAACTACATCTTCTTCAATAACTACAAATTTACCTAAACTTGTGTTTTTTCCCAAATGAGCTTTATCAGAAACATAGTTTTCCATGTAATTACTCTCCGTTCTCATTATAATTAAAATGTCATTGTTTTATTAAATACTTAATAAAACAAATGTCCACCATATAAAATTTTATTCAAATATATTAAAATTACTTAGTTATGTATCTTTTCTACATCTACCATATCCATAGTTGAAAACTTTTCTAACGGAAACTTTATAGGCATTCCAGTAAGTCTAGATTTATATGCCGCAAGAATTATAGCCATTCCTTTTTTGCCTTCTTCACCATTTACAAGTGGTTCTCTGTTATCATTTACAGCATCAATCATATCTTTGAATAAAGGTGTATGGCCAAATCCATAAACTGAATCAGGATCTTCTTCTTGTGCTTTCAGTATCTCATCTTCGCTATCCTTGTTATCTGCAAATTTCCAAGTTTCTATCTTGTTTACTGCAAGTCCTCCAATGCATACCGTTCCGCTTTCTCCAAATATACTCAATGTTTCTTCAAGATTTTTTGGATAAACACAAGCAGTACCTTCTACAATTCCTATGGCACCATTTTTAAATCTAATAACTATTGCACCAAAATCCTCAGCTTCTATATCTCTAATGAAAGTATCACACTGTGCATATACAGTATCAACTTCTCCACCCATCATCCATTGAAGCAAGTCTATATTATGTATACACTGATTCATTAAGGTACCACCATCAAGTCTCCAAGTACCTCTCCAAGGAGCTTGTTCATAGTATCCCATATTTCTATTCCAAAGAATTCTTGCCGTACCATTAATTAATCTTCCGAATCTATTTTCTTCAACTGTAGTTCTTAATTGTTTAATTGGCTTATTAAATCTATTTTGATGACTTACACAAATTTTTACATTATTTTCTTTTGCACATTCTATCATTCTATCAGCGTCTTCAATTGATAATGCCATTGGCTTTTCAACTATAACATGCTTCATTTTATTCATACAGTATATAGCTATTTCTGGATGGTATCCACTCTCAGTAGCTATAGTTACTACATCTATATCTTCCTTATCAAGCATTTCTTTATAATCTGTGTATACAGCTATATCTACATTCTCACCTAACTTTGTAACATACTCTTCTTTCTTCTTTTCAGCTAATTCCTTAACTACATCACAAGTAGCCACCAATACAGCTTCTTCTTTGTTGAAAATTAATGCTTCTACATGCTTGTATGAAATTCTTCCACAACCTATTATAGCAAACTTTAATTTTTTCATATAAAACACTCCTTAACCTTAGTAATAAGATAGAACTTAACTACCCGTAGGATTCCTTGGTCAAAATTTAACTTATATGTAGGGATATGTTACCAAAACTGATAGCACATTTAAAAACTTTTTTATCAGTCTTAGTGAAGTGTTTTTAGAAAATCTTAGGAGCTTTAATATGTTTGAGGTACGAGTTTATCAAAGCTTCTTAGATTTTCAAAAACACGAACTTTAGACTGATTAAAAGTTTTTAACGTGCTGAAGTTTGGTAACATATCCGGTCGTATAAGTTAAATTTTCACTATAGCACCCTATAACCTCTTATAGTTTATGGATTTTTTCTCTATTATTTTTAACATCTTTTGTAGCATTTCTTGTGTCATACACTATCTTAGCTCTTGAAACAATTTCTTCATATTCATAACAGCTGTGATCTGTAGTAATAAGAACTATATCAGATTCATCTATTACTTCCTTCCAATCTACAGTATTGTATAATTTACCATTATGTTTGAATTGAGGTATATATGGATCGTTTATTATTATTTCAGCACCATTCTTCTCTAAGTGTTCTATTATCTTAAGTGTTGGTGATTCTCTTGGATCATCTATATCTTTTTTATAAGCTGCACCTAAAAGAAGTACCTTTGAACCATTCATTGCCTTTTTGTGTCCATTTAAAAGTTTCATGGCGTTATCAACTACAAATTCAGGCATAAGGTCGTTTATTTCTCCAGAGGTTTCTATAAGTTTTGTATGATAATCATATTCTCTAGCTTTCCATGCTAAGTAAAATGGATCTAGTGGTATACAATGTCCGCCAAGTCCTGGACCTGGATAGAAGGCCATAAATCCATAAGGCTTAGTTTTGGCAGCATCTATGACTTCCCAAACATCTATACCCATTCTTTTACACAATATAGCCATTTCATTAGCTAAGCCTATATTTATATTTCTGAAGGTATTTTCAAGTATTTTCTCCATTTCAGCTACAGCAGGAGATGAAACAGTAAATACTTCTCCTTCTAATACACTTTTATAAAGTGCAGCTGCTACTTCAGTACATTCTGGAGTACATCCTCCAACTACCTTTGGAGTATTCTTAGTTTTAAATTCTTTATTACCTGGGTCAACTCTTTCAGGTGAGAACGCTAAGAAAAAGTCCTCTCCACATTTTAGCCCAGTTTCTTCTAATATAGGTCTTAAAACTTCTTCTGTAGTTCCTGGATAAGTTGTACTTTCAAGTACTATAAGCATACCTCTATGTAAGTACTGAGCTACACTTTTAGTTGAATTTACAACATAGGAGATATCAGGCTGCTTATATTTATCTAATGGCGTAGGAACGCATATACATACTGTATCTACGTCTTTTACAAAACTAAAATCCATAGTTGCTCTTAATTTTCCTGATGCAACTAATTCTTTTAAATCCTCATCAACTATATCACCTATATAGTTGTGACCTTCATTTACTGACTGAACTTTTTTATCTTGAACATCAAATCCGATGACCTCATATCCTGCTTTAGCTTTTTCAACAGCAAGTGGAAGTCCTACATAACCTAACCCCACTACACCAAGTTTAGCTGTTCTATTCTTTAACTTTGACATTAATTCGTCTTTTAACTGTGACATTTTTTTACCTCCTAGCTTTACGCACTCTTACGTTTTTCATTATAATATAATCAATTTTTTTTGTCATCTTTTGTTTTTCTAGTTTATTGCTTTTCTTTTTTTATAAATTCTTTTATTGAGTTTTCTATTTTATTACCACATTCTTTAGGAGATATTTTACCTGATGTAAGAAGCATTAAAGTCTTACTGCTGTCCTGAAGTGCTTGTATTTCTGTAACATTAGGTATTAATTCTCCATATTCTGCTTGTTTAACAAACATTTTCTCTTTATCATTATTTTTTACTTGTGGAATCGTATTTTCAAGATTTAAAGCTGGTAATCTACCTACTGTCTTAAATAAAGGTTCTGGAGTTTTTTCTATTAAATATTTAAATAAATCCCAAACTTCTTTTTTATCCTTCGATTTACTTGTTACAAAAGCATCTTTACAGGAAACAAAAGTACTCATCTGTTTACCATTATAGGTAGGAAGCTTAGCTACCGCATAATTAACACTAGAAGTGTCAATATCGCTTATATCAGAAGATGCACTAAGATAAAAAGCAATTTTACCATCTTTAAATTTGTTTCTAGCCGTAATTCCATCAATATTATCTGGCATCAATTTATATTTTTGTACCATGTCTTGAACTATAGAATATCCTTTAACAGCGCCATCACTGTTTAATCCTATATCTTTAATATCATACTTACCATTATTCTTTTTGAATATGTATCCTCCATTAACCTGTACAAATGGAAAACTTAAATAAAAATTATTTATATCATATTGAAATCCTAACTTTTGTCCTTGTGATATCAGCTCTTCTAATGTTTCTGGTGGAGTCTTTACTTTATCTTTATTATAATATAATGCATAAGTTTCAACAGATATAGGTACCCCATATAATTTATTGTTAAAAGTAACTGTTTCCAAAGAAGATGCTGTATACTTGCTCTCATCCAAAAATCCCTTAGGAAGTTCTGCTAACAGTTTTTCATGGTTTAATTTATCCATTCTATCGTGTGAAATTCCAAATTCAATATCTGGCTGCATATTTTTTTTTGAAGCTTCTATAAATGCTCTGTTGTCCCCCTTATCAGTGTATACCTTAACTTTTTTTCCGGTTTCTTTTGCCCACTGCTGTGCCGCAGCATCAACTTCTAGTACTTCATAATTTGATAAATTGCACCAAACAACTATTTCATTGTTATTTTTACTTTGTAAATTTTCACAACCTGATAAGCTTACTAAGAACATTAACATTAATAATGTTAACGCCACAACTTTATAATACTTTCTCATGAAAAAATCCCCTTCTCCTGCAAAATACTTAGCCTTTAATTCTAGACTTTATTACATTAAATATGGTCATAAGTTCTTTTACCCTGAAAATTAGAAGCATAATTACATATACTAGAACTCCTACAATTGCACATAATATAATTATAGTTAACTGACCTTTAGTGCCAGTTAAAAATACTTTCAAATAATCATTTATAAAATATATAACCAACCCCATAACTCCTGAAGCTGCTATTATTTTAGAACCAGTTACAAACATTTCCATGCCATTTACACTACCAATTTTTCTTTTTAAATCAATTACAAGCAAAATACAACTTACTAGTGCTGATATAGTCGTAGCTAAAGTAAGTCCTCCAATACCCATAAGCTTAACCAAAAACAAACTACATATAGCACTTACTATGACTCCAACAGCTCCGTTTATCATAGGAGTCTTAGTATCTTGAATGGCATAGAAAGCCCTATTGAACACATCCCTAACTCCCCAAAATATTATACCTGAAACCAAGTAGAAAAGAGCAACAGAGGTCATTTTTACTCCTCTTTCATCGAAAGCTCCATGCATAAACAACACACTAATTATAGGAATTCTAAGAATTAATAATCCTACACAAGCTGGTATAGTAACTAAGTTAATATTGTTTACTGCATTAGTAATATGTGTTTTAAAAGTATCATATCCTTTTGAACTTCCTTCTCTTGATAAAGAAGGAAAAATCACTGTAACTATAGCAGATGCAAAGGTAAAATAAATCAATTGATTTAATTTGTTTGCAAAATCTAGAGCAACTAAACTCCCTTCTGGTAATCCATATGCTAAACTGTTCTGTATAGCTACATTTATCTGACTTACGCCTGTTCCAATTATTATAGGTGCTATAAGCAGAAACATTTTCTTTATCTTAGGGTCCTTTAAATTTATTTTAAACCTATATTTATACTTATTTCTTAAAAGCCACGGTATCTGTGTAAGTATTTGAAGACCGTTACCTACCATAGTTATAACCGTAAGTCCTACAATTCCATATTTATGTCCCATAAGCACATATAATATCACTGGAATATTAGCCACTATGCCTACTAAAGCTGGAGCAGTGAAGTCATCTAATGCTTGAAGAATAGCTGTATATCCACTAGTTAACCCTAAAAATAATATATTTATCATACTTATTTTAGTTAAATATATTACTAAATTTATATTATGAGCTTTATCTTTTGATGCCGATGTAAGTACCCCTACAATTTCTGGTGTGAAAATCCACCCTATAAAGCAAAGTATTAATGATACAATCATTAAAATATTCATTACAGAGTTAGCAAATTCAAACATCTTTTCTTTTCCGTTCTCTTTGTATGTTTCACTTAAAATTGGTATGAAAGTAGTTGTAATTGCTAACCCAAATATTCCAAAGAGAATATTTGGTACAGTTAGTGATAACAAATAAGCACCATATGTATCTGTAGCCCCAAAAGCACCTCCATTTAAAGAATCTCTTAAAAACCCTGTAGCTCTGCTTATAAGAGAAACAACCATTATTATTACTGCAGCTTTTGCAAGTGTTTTTTTACTCATATTTTCCTCCAAAACTCTATATTCTTGTATTTCCTAACAAGACTTTATCTAATATAGGTATCTTTTTTAATATTAAATTAGATAATATTATTGGTAACAATCCTGCAATAAGCATCATTATAGTTACAAAAGTGTAATTTAGCTTTAACATTTGAAAAAGTATTACTCTAACTCCAGTTTGAAAAAACCAAGAAAATAGATATATATCATAACTATAGTTTCCAATAAACTTAAGCTTTTCGCCAATTTTATTGTTAACAATCAAGTAGGAAACATTTATAAAAAGCAAACTTCCAATTAAAGCTGTAGTTAAACTATATAAAGGATAAAACTGTGCTGATACATTCTTTAAATTAATTAATACAAGTACTATAAATGAAGTAGCAATTAAAAGCTTCTTATATTTAAATTCAACATATTTCTTATAAATACTATTAAAATATATACCTAGATAAAAATAAAATAAGTAATGAACTATTCCCCAAGCATAAAATAAAGACACCTGTTTAAAATGTATTAGGTTTAGAATAGCTGTTATTAATAGCACTATTCTTATAGGTATCTTATTCAACAACGGTGCAACAGCAAATATGAAAAATAGTGTATATATAAACCAAAAGTATTGTATAGGAGTACCTGTATGGTTTATTGTTCCATTTCCCGTAGGGTATAATATTAAATCAATAATTAAGTTATCTATCAGTATAGGTCTTGCTGCATACCTGTTCATATATAGTTTTATAGGAATAGCAATTAAGGATACAGCAAAATAAGGTATTATAAGCCTTTTAAATTTGCCTGATATAAATTCCTTATATTTAGATAAACTTGATATATTGTATATTTTATAAGCAAAAAATCCTGATATTATAAAGAATAAAGGCATATGAAACGAATAAATAAATTTATATAAATATTCATAAACAAAACTATTATTAAACTTATCATCCGGAAAAGAATGTCCAAGCACTACTAAAAAAATGCCTATGCCTCTAGCTATATCCATATCCTTATAATACTTTTTCATTATGTTCACTCCTAAACTTTGTATACTAAAAAAGGGAAACTTATTAATAAGTTGATCCCTCAAACTAATATGTCATATCTCTTCTGGTAACAAATAAGCTAAGAATAAACCAATTCCTAATCCACTAGTAAGCAGAGTAGTTAATAATGGTCCATTAAATAATGTCATTATTCCACCGAAAAGCAGTGATGCTACTAAGCATACATTTTTCTTTTCTACATATTTTACTAAGAATAGTATGAAATAAAGTAATACTGCAAAAACTATCATACCTATAATCCCAAAGTTCATATATGCATCTCCATACCAAGTAACATTTAATCTCATATCTGGCTTTCCATAATATAGAGTGCCTAAGTAGAGAGAAGGTTCCATCTTATATACATTACTAAAAAAGTGTCCTAAAATACTATGTGATAAGTATACTTTAGGGTACATCCAGAAGAAATCATAATACTGTAACGCAATTAATGATGGCCATATAAATGCCCTTACAATAGTAGGAAGATATATAGAGTAATAACTTGGGTAATAACTAAGTACAGATAAGATTCTAGAATTAAACATATGAAATTGTTTCACCATTGATATAGTTCCGTCTATTATTGCTATTAATGCAACTCCTACTATAGACTTTTGTATAAAACTTTTATTTATTCCTTTGTTCAATATTAATCCGAAAAAGGGCGCCAAAACAAGTGTAACGAATAAACTCTTGTAGGCAGTGTAAATATAAAGTATCAGTTCTAAAAAAATAGGTAAAGGCGTAAGCTTATACTTTTTCTTGTATATACAATAGGTTAACATAAATGGGTTAACTACATTTCCCATCCATTGGACAAAGTAATCACCAAAACGATCTACAGAAGCCCTATAATTTAAACGTACAGCATATACATCCTTAAACGCCAATTTAATATCTTTAGGTAACCCTAAAGTTATAAACAAATAGCCATATGCAACAAGTATAAATACAAACATAAATATCCAAAATACTCTTTTATTTAGACTTAAATTAGGGAAATTTATATTAAATCTTGAAACTAAGTACATACCCAATACACATAAAATCTCAATAGTATATATGTATATTAATACGTTCTTATTGTCTGCAATGCCATTAAATATGTACACAACTAAAATCGGAATAGCACTTAATAATGTAAATAACATCCAGTATAAACTAGTAAGACCTTCGATTCTATCTGGTATTAATAAAACACATGCAGCTACTATAAGAACAAGTGCGGGAAGAATTTTAATAGCTCGTATAACCTCACCTGGATTAATAAAAAAATTAAAAGATAAATAAGGTTTTGATGCTACCCAATAACCAACACATAAAATTGCTACAAATAGTATGTAAAAAATTAGTGCTATAAGTTTATTCTGCTTTCTATCACTACTAAAAATATTCGATATTTTTTCACAAAATTGTTCCATTTTGTTTCTCCAATCTCTCTAGTTAGCTATACTTTATTTTTTCTAAATAATTGTTGAAAAAATCCTATTAGAGTTCCAAATCCATAGCATATATGCAGTGTAAAGAATAAAATAAATAATAAAGGTACATACTTTATTCCTTTTTGTGAAGCAATTCTCAAACATTCAATAAAATCAATTGTAAAATAACTTCCAAGTGCTATAATCTCTATTATTTTACTCAAATAAGAAAAATTTAAAAGTACCCCAAAACAAACTATTGTCAACATAAAAATAAGTGGTACTAAATGTCTTATTCTTATTATTTCCCTATTGTTAACTATTGAATTTCCTATGGCTTTTCCATTAGAATAGTTTTGTGCTAATAATTTTTTCACACTGCTTCTAGGTTTGTAATATGCTATTATATTTTTATTTTGATAAATTTTATAACCACTTTTAGTGATTCTATTGTTCATATCGTTATCTTCACTTCTATGAAGTTCTTCGTTGTAAAATCCAACCTTATCAAATATCCATCTCCAAAAGGCTCCGTTCCATACAGTATCAACAAAGCCTTCATAGTCTTTCTGTCTAAACTTGGCAACTCCTATACCAAATTTGCTCTCATGTAAAAATACTATACAGTCTTCTATATAATTACCTGAAGTAACTAAATAAGTAGGCCCTCCAACATTAACAACATTTTCATCTTTTAAAGTATTAAGAGTTTCAACGCATTCCTTAATATAGTTTTTATCATATGCAGCATGAGCATCAATTCTTACTACTATATCACCCTTAGCCATTTTAATTCCTGAATTTAGCCCCGCTGACTGTATTCTTTTATGATTATCAACTATAACTATTCTTTCATCTTTAAACTTATTGATAAGTTCTCGAGTTTTGTCGGTGGACATACCATCCATTATCAGTATCTCTATAATGTTTTCGTAACTTTGATTAAGTATTGAATTTAAGCAATTTTCTATGTGTTTTTCTTCATTAAACACTGGTATTATTACAGAAACCGTATTATCATAAACCATAGTTATCTCCTTCTGTAAAACTATAAACTAAACACTATAAATTTCTTTAAGTCTTTGTTCATTTGATTCCCAAAAATAATCATCTTTAATTTTTCTCATATTTTCTAATATAGTTTTCTTCTCATTTTTGTCTTCTACTAAGTTTCCTATAATTTCTTTAAGTTCCTTAGTTAAGTTTTCTCCAGATATTCCATAGCCTATTTTGTTTTTTTGGACCTCATATCCAAACTCAGTATTTATATTTGCTATTATAGGGGTTTCTGTTATTATGCTCTCATAAAATTTATTAGGCATAGAAATAGTTGCTGTATTTCCTGGGTAAAATGCGTATGTAACATCTATATTTCTATATAATTCTTCTAATTGATTTATTTTGAATGCTCCTTGAATCTTTACATTTGAGAATTCCTTTGCATATTCAGCCAATTTCTCTGAATAGATTCCTTTTCCGCATACTACAATTTCAACTTGTTCTTTATAAGGTTGAGATGCATCTATGAGAGCTTTCATTTCATCATAATATCTAACAGATCCTATAAACCCTATTCTTAGCTTATTACTTGGTATTTTTTCTATATTATTAAATAAATCTTTATATGGAGCATTATTTACAATATAAATTTTCTTACTTATATCTTTGTATACTTCTCCCATTTTAGGTGTAACTACAATGTGAGTATCAACAGCCTTTAACATACTTTTTTCTTTCATAATAATAAAATTATAAATTAATTTATTTAGAAACCCTGTTCTATCTAGAAAGTACGTATAAAATAAATCATGCTCATCATATACTAATTTTAATTTTAATTTCTTATTTACACTATATCCAATAAATAATCCGTCAAAATCATGACAGTGTATAGCATGAAATTTTTTGATTTTCATATATTTTAAAACATCTTTTTTAAATTTTAGGAATTTAAATCCTTGTTTATATCCTGACCCATATTGAGCATCTCCAAAAAATCTTACTATTTTTATTCCATCTATATTTTCCTCTGGCTTATCAATGTAAGTACCTGATCTATCCCAGCATAAAATAGTTATGCTGTGTCCTAGTTTAGTTAGTGATTTGGCTTCCTTATAAACTCTTGGATCAGGATCAAAACCATTAGTTAAAATCATTGCAATATTCAAATTTATATCACCTCGAACTGAAATCATTATTCGTTATTATTTAATAAATCATTATAAATATCAATTGTTTTTTGAGCGTTCCTCAACCAAGTATATTCATTAAGAACAGTCTTTCTGCCCTGTTCCCCAATGGCCTTAGCTTCTTCTATGTTTTCTAATATATATTCTAGAGTTTTAACTAAGTCCTCAACATTATGAGGTTCTACTAAAAAACCATTTTCTTTATTGATGATAACATCTTCTATTCCTTGGCCTTTTACGCCTATTACTGGAACCCCATTATTCATCGCTTCAATATATACTATTCCAAAGCCCTCTTGCCAACTAGGCAGAGTAAAAATATCACATTTAGCCATATATTTTATTACTTGAGAGTGAGGCAATTTACCTAAAAATATAACATTATTATTTAAGGCTAAATCATCTACAAGCTTTCTTAAGCTTTTATCTTCTTCTCCACCACCAATAATATAGTATTTTATATTTGGATGTTTTTTTACTATTTGAGACATAGCCCTTATATTTAAATCAATACCCTTAGTTTTTATTAACGAAGAAACACTTAAAATAGTGTATTCCGAATTTTGTTCTATAATGTTATTGCTATCATCATCTTTATATTCTTCTGGATTTATTCCATTATTAATTACAACAGTTTTACTTAGTACTTTTTCATCTTCGATCATATTCCTCAGCTTGTTACTTACAGTTATAACATTATCAGCATTACATAAAACTCTCATAACATTTCTCTTGCAAGCCATATTTTTTCTCATTGTGTACTGAAAATCTTGACCATGTATAGTAACTACAAAAGGAACCTTATACCTTCTACTTAGTATCATTGATGAAAATCCTACTGGTATAGCAGTATGTGCATGTAATATATGAAACTTAAATTCTTTATGAACTTTCTTTATTAACTTTTTTATTCCTAGATACATGAGAAACCCTGAGTATTGTAGTAAGATACCTCTTGGAATCTCAATATACCTAGGATAAAACACTTCAACTCCATCAATTACTGCATTATCAGGGATATCAATGTAACCTTTAAGCTTTTTACTTATTTTCAAAAACTTAGGTACGTACGGTACTGGGCATATTACTTTAACCTTACAACCTTCTTTTATGAGTTTTTGAACTTGTTTATGAACAAAGATGCCTAATACACCATTAGATGATGATGGATACATGTGCGAAATAACTAGTATATTCTTCATTAATCTATTCATCCTTTTGTTATTATTAATATAATTTAGTTCTTTTTACGTTTATATGTTGGTACTTTTTTCTCCATAAGATTAAATATCTCTTCTCTTCCCATATTAGTTACTTCCTCAAATTCTTTTATAGATTCTTGTACAAAGTTTATATCTATTTCATTTGGTTTTTCAACAAATATCTTATTGTGTTCTGTGGAGGTTAATGCTATTTCATTCATTAATAGTTCCTCATATAGTTTTTCTCCAGGTCTAAGACCAGTATATTCTATCTTTATGTCTACATCTGGCTTATACCCTGATAAGCTTATTAAATCTCTAGCCAAATCTACTATTTTAACTGGTTTTCCCATATCAAGTACGAATATTTCACCGCCCTTAGCTATTGCACCTGCTTGAATAACTAATTGAGAAGCCTCAGGAATGGTCATAAAAAATCTATTTATTTCTGGATGAGTAACTGTTACTGGTCCACCATGAGCAATTTGTTTTTTAAACAAAGGGATTACAGAACCATTGCTGCCTAACACGTTTCCAAACCTTACAGCTACATATTCAGTATCACTTGCCTTGTCAAAAGCTTGAACCATAATTTCGCAAAATCTTTTTGTAGCCCCCATTATATTAGTCGGATTAACAGCCTTATCTGTACTTATTTGTACAAATTTTTTCACACTAAATTCATTACAACAGCTTAATATATTATAAGTTCCAATAATATTGTTTTTTATAGCTTCCGCTGGATTTTCTTCCATTAATGGAACGTGCTTATGAGCTGCGGCGTGAAAAACCACATCTGGTTTATATGTATGAAATATATCTTTCATACGCTTCATATCTCTTATGGATGCTATAATTACTGCTTTATCTATGTCTGGATAGTTATAGTTCAACTCCATTTGTACATCATACACGTTATTTTCATATATATCTAATATTAAAAGCTTTTTAGGATTAAATTTTGCTATTTGTCTACATAGCTCTGAACCTATAGAGCCACCTCCACCTGTAACAAGTATTACCTTATCTTTTATATATTTATTTATATTTTCATTATTAAGTTTAACCTCTTCTCTTCCAAGTAAATCCTCAATATTAACATCTCTTAATTTTGTTATACTAACTTTTTCATTAATTATTTCATATATTCCGGGTATAGTCTTTAATTTACAGTTAGTATTTTTACAGATATTTACTATTTCTCTTTTTGTCCCCAAATCCGTTGACGGTATAGCTAATATTATTTCTTCAACATTTTTATTTTTACATACCTCAATTATCTTGTCTCTTCCACCTAAAACTTCTATACCATTGATTAATCGGCCTTTTTTTGCAGAATCATCATCAATTAAACCAACTAAATTATAGCTTAAGTCTTTATGTTTCTTTATTTCCTTTATCAATAATGCAGATGCATCTCCTGCTCCAATAATAAGAAGATTTTTCATTTGTTTTCTTGATACGCTATTTTCTATTCTATCTCCAATTACTCTATATATAAATCTAGTTCCACCTAAAGCTACTACAGATAAAATCCAAAAAATTATATGCACTGTAAAAGGAAATCTGTAATATCTATTTTCCAAAAACTTATAATTTACGCAATAACTATAAATTATAAATATTACATTGGATACAGAAAGCGAATATACAATAGATATTAACTCCTCAACAGATGCATATTTCCATATACTATTATATAAATTAAAAAATCTATTACACACTAGCGTTATAATCACTACTGGAACTATGGACAACTTTAAAAACACCGTATATTCTTGGGGTATATTAAAATCAAATCTAAGTAATAAAGCAAAATATAATGAAACTATAAGAAAAATCACATCATATAATATAAGCTTTTTATCTTTCTCCATACTAACACTTCCTCAAAAATTATTGTAAAAATTCCAGGCTCAAACTCTCTTTATCTATTTTACCTCATAGAAAAAATTATTCAATACATTTTTTTTAATAAAAAGTAAACATATTGAATAGTTATACTGAGTTTTACTTTATTTCTATTATAGATAGCCATGCCCGAAATTTAAGTTGTGGCTATCTATACTTATATCTGTTACTTTAAAATATTAATATGTAAATACAAAAAAACCACTTAAATAATTAAGTGGTTTTCCTTAAGTATTCTATTTTTCTAACTTATTTTCATTACATAGTTCATTGTATACTTCTTTAAACATTTTATTATTTTCCAAATTTAAAAGATATTCCATAAATGGTTTCCTTAATTCTTCTCTTTTTAAAGCATATTCAACTGTTGCTTCAAGAAAACCTAATTTGTCACCTACATCATACCTTCTTCCTTCAAAGGTATAAGCATACATGGCTTCAATTGATATGAGAGTTCTAAGGGCATCTGTAAGTTGAATCTCTCCGCCTTTTCCTGGTATAGTGTTATCAAGAATTTCAAATATAGCCGGGGTAATTATATATCTTCCTAAAATGGCTATATTAGAAGGTGCCTCTTCAATTTTAGGTTTTTCTACTAGATCCTTTACTTTGTAAACTCTATCCTCTATATACATTCCTTTTACTATTCCATATTTATACACTTGGTTATCTGGAACCTCTTGTACCCCTATAATTGATGTTTTATATTCATTATAGCAATCTATAAGTTGTTTTAAACAAGGAACCTTACTATCAACAACATCATCACCTAACATTACAGCAAATGGCTCCTTACCTACAAAGGTTTTAGCACAACTTATAGCATGTCCAAGCCCCTTAGGTTCTTTTTGTCTTATATAATAAATATCAACCATATTAGATATATCCTTAACGATATTTAACAAATCATTTTTTCCATGAAGTTCTAATTCATTTTCTAGTTCTACAGATTTATCAAAGT
Organism: Clostridium sp. DJ247; assembly: GCF_014231265.1. Classification (NCBI taxonomy): domain Bacteria; kingdom Bacillati; phylum Bacillota; class Clostridia; order Eubacteriales; family Clostridiaceae; genus Clostridium; species Clostridium sp. DJ247. Next base: position 28,282 of record NZ_JABAIW010000015.1, read on the forward strand.
GATCTTCTATGGCTCTCTTGTTTCTTCCTGTTATTATAAGTATCTGTTCTATGCCTGAAACAACCGCTTCTTCAATAATATACTGTATTGTTGGTTTATCAACTATAGGAAGCATTTCTTTAGGTTGAGCCTTTGTAGCTGGTAAAAACCTTGTTCCTAGTCCTGCTGCTGGTATTATTGCTTTTTTAACTCTCATATAGAACTCCCCTTTACTATAATTTTAACCCTAAATATTCCCCAAGATGTTTTCTAATTGAACCACTATTTCATCTTTAGAATCTAGCTTCTTCGCAATATCTAAGTGAATTCTTGCATTTTCTATATCACCATCATTTAAATAACACATAATAAGATTTGTACATATCTCAACAGACTTAGTAACTTCAAAAGCTTTTCTAAGATATGCTATTGCATTTTTATAATCACCAATAGAAGCATAATTTATTCCTAATTCGTTAACCACTTCCACAATATTATTATCTATACTCATAGATTCATTTAAATAATATATAGCTTTTTCATAGTTTTCTAATATTCTATAACATACTGCTATATAATAGTACAAAGCAGCATCATTTCCAAACTCGCTAAGTAAAGGCAACAATACTTTTAGAGCATTCTTTGGATGGTTATAAACTAATTTTTTGCCTTCTTCATAACTTATTACTAGTTTGAGAGACTCCTTAAGTTCTGTTACCTCTATAGTTTCTTCTCCACCTCGTGAAATATAATTATTTATGCAGAAAAGAGCTTTTTCATAATCTCTTTCTTCTTTCCTCATAATAGCTTCATAAAAATATGGTGTTGCATAATTTTCATTATCCTTAGCCTTTTCTATGATTTCTAATTCTTCTTCTTTATACATTTTATCCTTATTTCTCAATTCATCAACAATCAATATTAACTTATCTAAAATTTCAATGCTGCTATCTATTTCTAATAATCCTTTGAGCAGTATATATGCATCTTCATAATTTTTATTTTTAACCTTTTCAGCTATTCTTCCTTTTATAAATTTATCACTGTTATTTATGTGCTTTAATATATTTTTATACTCTTCATTAAAGCGAAAGGATTTATCTGCTCCTAATACATAAATAATTCCTTCTATAAAAAAGCTTAAAGGAATTTGATCTACACTTTCTTCTGCCTTTACCTGATTTACTATGCTATCAGATTTTACTGGTATATATATCTCTTCTGATAGTTCTACATTAAATATCTTCTTTATATTTTCTTTTGATATTTCTAAGAATAATAATTTAGACAATTTATCAGCAAAGTATGATTTTATATCCATATTACATTAAGCACCTTCTTTTCTACATAATTATAGTACCATTTTTTCTATATGAATTTTACTACATTATAAATAAATAATCAAAACATAAAAAATTTAACTTATACGTAGGGGTATATTACCAATGTTGAAGTCACATTTAAATATTTTTTTATTAGTCTTAGTGAAAATTTGAGAAAAAATCTTAGAACTTTAGATATGTTTGAGGTACGAGTTTATCAAAGTTCTTAGATTTTTCTCAAATTTGAACTTTAGACTAATTAAAAATATTTAACGTGACGAAACATGGTAATATATCCCGGAGTATAAGTTAAATTTCGGGCACGGGTATCTATATACTTACTGATTGCAAGCTTTATCTATAATCTCACTAATCTGCTTTTCAAATTCATCCATTCTTAATTTTGCATCTTCAATACTTTCTCCAGTAACAGATAAATAAATTTTCATCTTAGGCTCAGTTCCAGATGGTCTTACTACAAACCAAGAGTTATCTTCAAGTATAAATTTAAGTACATTAGATTTTGGTAAGTTTATGTTATTTTCTGATATGTTAACTAAGTCTTTTTCTATACTAAGCTTATAGTCCATCTTTTTCGTTATTTTAGTATTTCCTACGCTGTAACTCATAGAATGTCTTAAATACTGAAGAGCCTTTTCTATTTTTTCTTGTCCTTCTTTCCCTTGTAATTCTATTGAAATTAATTTTTCTTTATAAAATCCATATTCTTTATAAAGTTCCATTAGAGCATCATATAAGCTTATCCCCTTATTCTTATAATAAAGAGTCATTTCACATATTAGCTCTGCAGCTATAACTGCATCTTTATCTCTTACAAAGTTTCCTGCAAGATATCCATAACTTTCTTCAAAACCAAATAAGTATTGTTTATCATTATTTTCTTCAAACTCTTTTATTTTTTCTCCTATATACTTAAATCCAGTTAGCACATCTATTAATTCTATATCGTATTCTTTTGCTATATTTGCAGCCATTTCAGTAGTAACTATCGTCTTGATTACAACACCATTGTTAGGTAGTTTATTTAATTCTTTTAATGATGATAGTATATAATGTGTTAAAAGAACCCCAGTCTGGTTACCTGTAAGTACCTTATACTCGCCATTGTTGTCTTTCACAACCATTCCTATTCTATCACAATCTGGATCTGTTCCAAATATTATATCAGGTTGAACTCGTTCAGCCATACTTAAAGCAATATTAAATACCTTTGGATCTTCAGGGTTAGGATATGCTGCTGTAGGGAAGTTTCCATCAGGCTGTTCTTGTTCTTTTACTATAGCTACATTATTATATCCTAATTCACTTAATACTCTTCTTATAGGCATATTCCCTGATCCATGTATAGGAGTATAAATTATATTTAAATCCTTCGCATACTGACTTACAAGGTCTTTTCTTATAGTTAGGTCTTTTACCTTTTCAATATAAGCCTTGTCAACCTCTTCACCTATTATATTTAAAAGACCCTTTTTCTTTGCTTCATTTAAATCTACACTTTTTAATTCAGCAAAATCACGTATGCCTTCTATGTAAGAGAGTATTTCTTTTGCTGCTGCATCAGTAACCTGTCCACCATCTTCTCCATATACCTTATATCCATTATATTGTTTTGGATTATGTGAAGCCGTAATAACAATTCCTGCTTTACTCTTCAAATGTCTTACGGTATAAGATAACATTGGTGTTGGTCTTAAGGATTCGAATAAATTTACTTTTATGCCATTAGCACATAATGTTGATGCAGCTGCTTCTGCAAATTCTTTAGACATTATCCTAGAGTCGTATGCTATGCTTACAGATATATCTTTCTCATATCTTTTTATTAAATACTCTGCCATTCCTTGAGTAGTCTTTCCAACAGTATATATATTCATTCTGTTGGTTCCCATACCAATAATACCTCTAAGTCCACCTGTTCCAAATTCTAAATCCTTATAGAATCTATCCTCTATTTCTTTTTCATCCGTTATGTTTACCAATTCCTGTTTAGCGGTTTCATCTATTAATTCTGATTCTAACCATAAATTGTATTTTTCTTTGTATAACATTTTTTACCTCCACCCCATGTAATATTTAACAATTAATATTATACTATAAGTTATTAAATAAAAGCACTCTTAAAAATACTCTATTTATGTATACAAAACGCCAAAAAACAATAATTTACATTGTTTTTTGGCGTTAATCGACATTAAATGATATTTAATCAGAGTTTTAATTTAATACTAACATTAAATTAAATTTAAAATTAAATTTTAAATTTTAAATTTAGGTTAAATATTAATATTAATCTTCTACTGGAATATCTGATGGTTTATTATTTTTAGTTATTAAAGCTATTAGAGTATTTGCATTCTCTATAATTGATATATCTTCAGCTAGCTCTATGTCTGCTATTCTATAGGTTTCCCCTGCATTTAATGAAGAAATATCTACACTTATAAACTTAGGCAGTATTTCAGCTTTACACTGAACTCTTACAGTATTTATTTCTTTTTGCACAGCTTCCCCTCTTTTCATTACCAAGTCCTCACCTTTAAACACAATAGGCACTTCTGCTCTAATTGTCTCATTTTCAGGCAATTCTTCTAAGTCTATATGCATAATTTTACGTTTCACAGGATCCCTTTGTACTTCCTTAATTAAAGTTTTATGTTTTTGTCCATCAATTTCTACATCTAATATACCATGTTCACCATTCTTATATACTTCCTTATGTAATTCAATTTCCCCAATCTCAAACATGAAATTATTTATTGTCTTTCCATATAATACACCTGGTATAACTCCTTTTCTTCTCTGTCTCCTTGCTCCATGTCCTGTACCTTTTTCTCTCTTATGTAATACTAAATTTTCCATTCTTATATTCCTCCTAGTTATGTGCATATCTACTATTTATTATTTACAAAGTTTTCTACATTATTCATAAATTATGATGTTCAAATATTTATTTTATAAAATTTCCTCTTATTGTTGCATTTATAATTCATTTAACATATAATTATATTGGTTTATAAGAAAATACATGCCAACCCTTGAACTATCAGTGTTTGAGGGGATATTTTTATGAAAGAAGGTGCTTTACCAAGGTGTATAGATTAGATCAAAATGAAACTCCTTTATTTGACGCATTGATGGAATATGTAGATAGAGAAACTATTCCTTTTCACGTTCCTGGACATAAAAAAGGAATAGGTATAGATGAAGAATATAAAAATTTCATCGGTGAAAATCCTTTTAAAATAGATGTTACTGTCTTTAAATTAGTTGATAGCCTTCATCATCCTACTGGACCAATAAAAAAAGCTCAGCAATTAGCTGCTGATGCATACGGTTCAGATGCAGCATTTTTTTCTATACATGGTACATCTGGCGCGATACAGGCTATGATAATGTCTGTAGTAAAAGCTGGAGAAAAAATAATAATCCCAAGAAACGTTCATAAATCAGTTACTGCAGGAATCATACTAAGTGGTGCAATACCTGTTTATATGCAGCCTGCCTTCGATAAAAAGGTTGGTATAGCACACGGAGTTACCCCAGAAACTGTTGAGAAAACTTTGAAGGAAAATCCTGATGCTAAGGCAGTTTTAATTATAAATCCTACCTATTATGGGGTAGCAACAGATATAAAACGAATAGCTAATATAGTTCATTCATATGATATTCCTTTAATCGTAGATGAGGCTCATGGACCGCACCTTGGTTTTAATGATAAATTACCAACATCAGCTATGCAGGCTGGAGCAGATATTTGCGCTCAAAGCACACACAAAATAATAGGAGCACTAACACAATGTTCTCTATTGCAAGTAAATTCTGAACGTGTAGATGTTAATAGAGTTCAGCAACTTTTATCTTTGTTACAGACTACATCACCTTCATATATATTGATGGCATCACTAGACTGTGCAAGAAGACAAATTGCTCTTAATGGAAAAGAGCTTTTAGATAAAACTTTAGAATTAAGCAATTATGCTAGAGAAGAAATTAATAAAATTCCTGGTTTTTATTGCTTCGGTGAGGAAATTTTAGGAAATGAGGGCGTTCATGCTCTTGATCCAACTAAAATTACAGTAACTTGTAGAGATTTAGGCATTACTGGTTATGACTTAGATATGATACTATGCAATAAGTATCATATTCAAGTTGAGCTTTCAGATCTATATAATGTATTAGCAGTAGGCTCTTTTGGAGATACTAAGGAAAGTATAGATGCTCTAATACATGCGTTAAAAGAAATTAGTAAAGATTACTATGGAAAGGGCAGTAGAAAATCAGACTTTATTGATGTGCCTGCAATTCCTGCTCAGATTAAAATACCACGAGAAGCCTTTAATAGTTCTCGAGTTTCAGTACTTTTAAAAGAAAGTATTGGAATGGTAAGTGGAGAGTTCCTAATGGCTTATCCACCAGGCATACCTGTACTATGCCCTGGCGAAGAAATTACCGAAGAAATAGTTAACTATGTTCAAAAACTTAAGGAAACTGGATTATATGTTCAAGGTACAGAAGATCCAGAAGTTGAATATATCAAAGTAGTTAAATAGACTAAAATCAAGAGGTGGCGAAAATTTAAATATTTCTCCACCTTTTTATTATATATGCAATTTTAAAGTATTGATTTAGATAGAAACTTATAGGGTTCGTGCACTGAAACTCAACTTATACTCCAGAATATGTTGCCAAACTTCAGCATGTTAAAAACTTTTAATCAGTCTAAAGTTCGTGTTTTAAGCAGAGAGCCAAAATCTGTGATTTTGTGCGAATCGCTTACTCATCTGACGTAAGGAAGATGAGTTTCATAATGAAATAAGAACCTTCTATAAACTCGCTTCACTCTGTCGGACCAACTTATCAATTACCATTGATAAGTCGCTCGTTAAAAGCCATTTAGGCTTTTAACCAATCTAAGGTTCTAAGATTTTCTAAAACACTTGACTAAGACTGATAAAAAAGTTTTTAAATGTGCTTTCAGTTTTGTCAACATATTCCTAAGTATAAGTTAAGTTTCAAGTCTGGAACCCTATAATATATTCCGTAGTAATAAGTTAAGTTTCTATCTAACACCCTAAATGTCATTCTCTGTATAAACTTTAATTCCATTTGACTCTAAAAGTTCTGCAGTTACCCCGTTTCCATCTATTTTGTTTCCTGTAAAACTTCCATCGTATATCTTTCCATATCCACAAGAAGGACTTTTAGCTTTTAAAATAGTAACCTTAACTCCACATTCTTTTGCTATTTTAAGTGTTTCATAAGCTCCCCTTATAAAATACTCGGTACCATCGCCACCCTCTTTACTTATGACCTTAGCTCTACCTTCAATTACATCCTTTCCAGTACCCTTATATATTTCATGAGCTGGTCTCGGAGTACACATCCCACCAAGTTGCTCAGGACACACTGGAATAGCTTTTCCTTCCTTCAACAAATTAAATACTTTCTCATTTTTGTTACTATCCCCATCATACCTAGAATTTATCCCACACAAACAAGCACTAACGATTATCATATTATCACCTCTTATTACCTTAATACAACTACTGTAACTCCAGTACCACCTTCACCATACTCTCCTAATCTATAGTCCTTTACATGTGAATGTCTTTTTAACATATCAGTAATAGCGTTTCTTAAAACACCTGTACCCTTTCCGTGAATAACTGTTACTTCGTTAAGTCCAGCCATATAAGCATCATCCAAATATTTATCAGTACTATATACAGCTTCCATGGAATCCATACCTCTTAAATCTATTGATGTAGGTACAGATCTTAAATTCAGTTTTGCTTCTCTTTTAACCTTCTTTTTAGTTTCGGCACTTACACCTTTAGATGCTCTTAAATCTTTCAGCTTTACACTTATCTTCATTATTCCAGCCTGAACTTGTACTTCGCCTTTGTTATCTGGTTTAGATAATACTATAACCTTCTGATTTAACGATGGAAGAAAAACTTCCTGACCTTCTTTTACAGTTTTTAATTCTTCACCCTCATCCTTCTTCACTAAGTTGGCTTTTTCTTCTGCTTTATTAAGTTTGTCTTTTAGTCTTCTTCTTTCCTCTTCAAGCTTCTGTCTTACATCTGAACTGTAACCCATTCTTTCAAGATCTCTGATGTTTTTAAGAATACTATCAGCCTCTTCTTTTGCTTCTTTTATAATTTTCTTTGCTTCTCTTTGAGCTTCAATTATAGCCTTATCTCTTACATTTTGTAAGCTATATAACTTTTCCTCATATTTCTCTTTAACTTTAAGTACTTCATTTTTTAAACTTGATGCTTCTCTAGCATCATTTTCAGCCTTTATTTTCTTTTCTTGAAGGCTTTGAATTAAATCTTCAAATTGTAATGTTTCACTAGCAATGCTTTCCTTAGCATCACTAATTATATAATCTGGAAGTCCAAGCCTTCTAGAAATTTCAAAAGCATTAGACTTGCCTGGAACCCCCACTAAAAGTCTATGGGTTGGTTTTAAGGTTTCCACATTAAATTCTACAGATGCATTTTCTACTCCTTCGGTTTTAAGTGCATATGCTTTAAGTTCACTATAATGAGTTGTAGCTACTATCTTTACTCCTCTTTTTTTCAAGCTTTCTAATATAGAAACTGCTAAGGCCGCACCTTCTGTAGGGTCTGTTCCTGCGCCTAATTCATCAAATAGAGCAAGAGACTTATCATCGGACTCATTAATAATTTGCACTATATTAGTCATATGAGATGAAAAAGTTGATAAGCTTTGCTCTATACTTTGCTCATCTCCTATATCAGCAAATATCTCCTTAAAGAAACCTACAGTTGAATTTTCTTTTGCTGGTATCATAATTCCACTCATAGCCATAATATGCAGCAGTCCTATAGTTTTTAATGCTACAGTCTTACCACCAGTATTAGGTCCTGTTATAACTAGTGAGGTAAAATCTTTTCCTAAATACACACTGGTTGGCACTACAATTTTAGGATCTATAAGAGGATGTTTACCTTCTATAATATCGATAATTCCATTATCATCAATATTAGGACAGGTACAATTGTATTCACTAGCATATTTTGCTTTAGAAAAAATAAAGTCCAATTCCCACACAATATTAGCATTATTTTTTACTATAGTTATTTCACTATGAACTTTAGCGGACAGTTCTGCAAGTATTCTTTCTATTTCAGCTCTCTCTTTGAGCATTAATTCTTTAATTTCATTATTTAAATTTACAAGACTCATAGGCTCAATAAATAAAGTAGCCCCACTAGAACTTTGGTCGTGAACAAGTCCATCTACAGCTCCCTTATACTCAGCCTTTACAGGGAGTACATACCTATCCCCTCTCATAGTATATAAATTTTCTTGAAGGTATTGAGAATAAGTCCTTATAAGAGAATTTACCTTATCTCTTATAGATGAATTTTTATCCTTCAATGATTTTCTAATATTATAAAGAGTACTACTTGCTCTATCGGATATTTCATCCTCACCAACTATAGCCATAAATATCTCATCTTCTAGTTTTTTTATAGGTCTTATACCTTCGCATATGTCTTCTATAACACGAAAAGATTCTTCATCTTCCTTATGAAATACATACTCCTTAAATCTTCTAGCACACCTAAGTAATGCTGCTATTTTTAAAAGTTGCCCTGGTACAAGTATAGATCCCTTCTCCGCTCTACTTATTCCCTCTCTAACATCGTACACACCTTCAAAAGGGGGTGAACCTTTTGTAAATAGTAGTTTTAGTGCTTCTCGAGTCTCTTCTAAATGTTCTTTAACTTCATAAACATTGTCGTAGGGTTTTAAATCCTCTATTAAATCCTTTGCCGCACCAGTATTAGTATATTTTTTTAGTTTATCTTTTATTTTGTTAAATTCTAATATCCTCAAAGACCTTTGGTTCATCTATTCCACTCCTCTTTTATAATGTCCTCTAGTAAAATTGCTAAAATCACTTTCCCATTTCTTATGCCTTAATGCATTTAATATTCTTTTTGTTTCATCGTAATTTTCATCTATGAAATCTGCTCTATAAGACTTTATTCTTATAGATTGTAAATCTTCAAAATTAGGTATCAAATTAATAGGCACACTATTATAAATATAGCTTCTACAGAATTTATCCGTCCTTATTATAAATTCTTCACCTTTTCTATCCTTTATTATAAAATCTCCTTTTCTACAAGCTCTATTACAATTATCACAAGCTGTTTTTCCACCAAAAGTACTTCCAACAGCACAATACTCACTGACCATGAGCTCGGTTTTTCCATAAATAAGAATTTGTACAGGAACTTGTGTATTTTTCACTAATTCTTTCAGTTCTTTTCTATTCAATTCTGAACTTAAACAGCTTCCATTCATAAAGCTTTTATAAAAATCTAAAGCTTTACTATTAAATACATTTAGCTTATAGTCTCCAATTATATTTGTCTTCTTACTAAATCTACTTATTAACCCTAGGTTTGCTGTTATGATACCTTCTATATTATCTATTTCTTTTTCAATTGCATCACATAATTGTTCGAATTCACTTCTTATTATATTAGTTAGTTTAAAAAACACTTTTCTTCCTTTTAATTTATCTAAACATTTAAATCCTAGTTCTCCAAATGGGTTTACAGCGACATAAGAAAAATCAAATTCAAGAAATGCCTTTAGCTGTTCTTCGTCATTTATAAATATTATAGTTTCTGGCATTTCATTATGCTCTTTAATTAATTTGTTATCAATGTTATCCTCTTTATTATTCTTAATACTCTCTGAAACTTTAAGCTTTTCAGTATTTCTAAGTGTTATTACGTAACTCTCAATCTCCTCTATTAATTTTCTTCTTACTTCATTTATAGCTGAAACAGGTAAAAAACCCTGTTGGAATGCTTGGAACTCTATATCACTAAACTTAAAAGGAACATCTCCAGTTTTACCTAAACTCTCTTTTATTCTTTCTTTATCAAGTGGTTTCTTTAATGCAGTCTGAACTATTTCTCCTTTAACTTGAAAACTCCTATTTTTATACTCTATTTTCAATTCTATAGGTTCATTAACTTTAAATTTAACTAAAAGATTTATGTCAATTTTTCTTTCATAAGGGTTTTTATAAAACCTTTCCAGTTTATTAAGTAATTCTAAATCTGAAGTTTTATAAAGTATATCTCCCTTTTTATAGTTTGTAGGTAGTAATTTTACACGTTCTCCTACATAAGCAGTTTCAACCTCTTTGCCATCTTTAATTATTTTAGAAACTGTAAAGCCACTTTCACCACTTCTAATTCCATCTTTTAGTGCTATATTTTCCTTCAGTTCTATTATGAAATCTTTTTGAACTTTTCCAAGCTCTAATCCCATATTTTTAGGAAAAGAATAAGCCATCATATCTCTACCCACATTACCAAACAAATAAGCTTTAGAAAATCCTTCTCTATTGAATAATTGCATCAGTTTCTTCTTTTCACTTTTTATATCAAAATCTTCAGTGCTACTCAATATACCATCTGCCAAATCTTTCTTTAATATATCATCTATTGCTTTTCTATATGATTGAACAACACCAGCCACGTATTCTGGTCTTTTCATTCTACCTTCTATTTTCAAAGACGTAGTTCCGCTATATATTATATCTTTTATATTTTCTATAGTACATATATCCTTTGGACTTAAAAGATATCCTTTTTTCTCTTCTGAGTTTTTTCTATTTATTATAGTATAAGGAAGTCTACACGGCTGAGCACATCTTCCCCTGTTTCCACTTCTTCCTCCAATCATACTGCTCATAAGACATTGACCTGAATAGCATACACAAAGAGCACCGTGAATAAATATTTCTGTTTCTATATTTAATTCTTTTGATATATATTTAATTTCTTTTAAAGATAACTCCCTAGATAGGACTATTCTCTCAAAGCCAAGTTTTTTTAAAAGCAAAGCTCCTTCTGCATTATGTACAGTCATTTGCGTAGAAGCATGTAGTTCAAATTTAGGCAAATGTATTTGTATTAATTCAGCCAAACCAACATCTTGTATTATAAGAGCATCCACGCCTATACTATATAAAAACTTAGCATAACTTAATGCTTCTTCTAGTTCATTTTCCTTCATGATTGTATTTATAGTTACATATACTTTTACATTATATAAATGGCAGTAGTTAACGGCCTTTGCCATATTTTCATCATCAAAATTTGATGCATAAGCTCTAGCAGAAAACTTGTTTCCCCCTAGATAAACTGCATCCGCTCCTGCTTGCACTGCTGCATGTAAACTTTCCATGCTTCCAGCTGGTGCTAGTAGTTCTATATTATTCATTTGTTCATCTCCTATAAAATTTACTCAAACTTCATTATACAATAGATTAAGCATATTTAAAATGTTATATTCATTGTTATTTTTTCGAAGTAATTCTACTATAAATATTGTAAATATAAAGCTTTATATTTACATGATACTATACTCAAAATTATTCTATACTATAAGTATTTTATTAAAATCTAAGGATATGTTACCAGTTAAGAATTTACACTTAAATATTTTCAATAAATCTTAAAAATTTAGATTAGATTAAACTTCTAAATAACTTTTCATGAATTATTAGTAACATATCCCTTAGTATAAATAAAGTTTGCACAGAGAAGCCCTATAATAAAAATCTTAACTAAATATCAGTTTTAACTCTATTTTCGTACATATCTTTAAAGTACTTTTGATATTGACCTGAAATAACATTATTTATCCAACCTTTATTATTTAAATACCACTGTATAGTTTTTTCTATTCCAATATCAAATGTAGTCTCCGGATACCATCCTAGTTCATTTTTTATCTTAGCTGGATCTATTCCATATCTTCTATCATGTCCTTTTCTATCTCCTACGTACTCTATTAAATCTTCCCCTATACTTTCATTTAAACTTTTACTTAAGTAATTTATTACTGTCTTAGCTATTTCAATATTAGTTCTTTCATTATGCCCTCCTATATTGTAAATTTCTCCTAGTTTACCTTTATTTATAACCATATCTATTGCCTTACAATGATCTTCTACATATAACCAGTCTCTTATATTTAGCCCATCACCATAAATAGGTAATTTCTTATGATTTATACAATTAGTTACCAATAATGGTACTAGTTTCTCAGGAAACTGAAATGGTCCATAGTTATTTGAACATCTTGTTATATTTATGGGCATCTTATAGGTATAGAAATATGATTTAACTATTAAATCTGCACTAGCTTTACTTGATGAATATGGACTACGGGGATTTAATGGAGTTGTCTCTGTAAAATAACCATACTGTCCAAGTGATCCATATACCTCATCTGTAGATATTTGAATATACTTCTTACCTTCTCTAAAACCAGTTTTTTCTTCCCATACTTTTTTTGCTTCATTTATTAAAGTAATAGTTCCTAGAACATTTGTATTCACAAAAACTTCTGGTTCCTTTATACTCCTATCAACATGAGATTCTGCAGCAAAATTTACTACATAATCTATATCATATTTTTTAAATAAACCTTGTAATAATTTACTATCACATATATCTCCTTGAATGAATGTATAGTTATATTTATTATCAACTTCCTTTAGATTATCTAAGTTTCCTGCATAAGTAAGCTTATCTAAGTTTATTATCATTATATTTTCATACCTATTAAGCATATATATAATAAAGTTAGCTCCAATAAAACCAGCTCCACCTGTAATTAAATAAGTCTTCATAATACCCTCCCAATTTCTATATTAATACTTTTTTAATTTATTTAACAAAAGTGCTCTACATTTCTTATATTAGAAAATTAGAGCACTTTTTATATTTTCGTATACATAATACTTTAATGTTAAGTTGATTGATATTCTTTACTTAAAATATAGTTTAAATCTATATCTTTAGATAACTCATTTGCATGGTATAAAGCCTGAAAAGTTCCAGCATCTATCCACCAATCCTTGAGAACACTATAAGTTAAAGTTCCATCTTTTATATACCAATTATTAACATCAGTTATTTCAAGTTCTCCTCTACTAGAAGGTTTTAGTTTCTTTATAATATCAAAAACTCTAAAATCATACATATATATACCAGTAACACAATAATTGCTTTTAAAAAACTTAGGCTTTTCTTCTATATTTACTATTTTATTTTGACTAATTTCTGCCACTCCATATCTCTCTGGGTCTTTAACTTGTTTTATTAATATCTTGGCACCTTTATCTTGTCTTTCAAAATCACGTACATAATCCTTTATATTATCATTAAATATATTATCTCCTAATATTACCACTGATTTATCTTTACCTACAAATGACTTGCATAATCCCAATGCATGAGCGATTCCATCAGGTTGATCCTGAGTTCTGTAAGTAAAGTTTACCCCATATTCATAACCGCTTCCTAATCGTTTAACTACAGGCCCAATATATTCCTTATCTAAAATAACCATTATATCTTTTATTCCGGCTTGTTTCATTTTAGCTATTGAATGATCTATCATAGGATATTTACCAACAGGTAGTAAATGTTTATTTGTTACCTGTGTCAGCGGAAATAATCTCGAACCCGTTCCCCCTGCTAATATAATTCCTTTCAAATCTAACGCCCCCTGTTATATCATCCAAAATTTTCATAGAATTTTATATCATAATTTTTTCATTTATTTGTAGGCACTATATTCTATTCGAAGATACTCTATTTAGTGATAACAAAACAATTAAAAAATTTAGTAAACCTTACACATAACTTACTGTTGTGAATATTATAAAAATGTAAAACTAATTTTTATATAGTTTTACAAAATTTAATCTATAAAATATTTAAAATAAAAATTCTGGAGTTGGTATAAATGAAAGATAAGATATTGAAAATCTTGGAACAAGTATTAAATGAAAATATTACTCATCTAAAAGATGATGATATTATTCCTGACAAGTTAGAAAATTGGGATTCACTTAAACATTTATCTCTTATAACAGCTTTAGAAGATGAATTTAATATTATACTAAGCCCTGAAGAAATTATACACATGAATAGGGGCCTTAAGTATATTATTGATACTTTAATAAAACACGGAGTAAATTAAAATGAAACTTAATCATATTGGAATTGTAATAAAAAATATGGAAAAGAGCTTAGTTTTATATAAAAAAATGGGTTATATATTAATTACAGATATAATTATAGACAATATACAAAATAATAAGTTAGTTTTTCTAAAAAATGTATTAACTGGTGAAAAAATAGAACTAATACAGCCTATTAATGAAAAATCTACTGTTTTTAACTCTAAATGTGGATATCATCATATTTGTTATGAAGTTGAAGATATAGATAACTATATAAAAGAATTTAGAAAGAATAAACTAGGCATAGTTTTTACTAACAAAATAATAGCACCTGCCTTTAATAATAAAATGGTAATTTTCGTATATTTAAAAAATGATACTATTGTGGAATTTTTAGAAACAGGTGAGGTTCATGAATGAAAATATTAAATATTTAGACTACGTAACTAAAAGTAATTATATTGATACTAACTCTATTAATAGCGATTTTAAAAAAATTAATGTTGGTATTCTTAGATCCTTTACTATTGATACAATTATCCCTATATTAAAAGTACAATTATACAAAGAAAACATATATGGTAACTTTTTTATAGGAGAATATAATCAATATCATCAAGAAATATTCAATACCAATAGTAATTTATATAAATTTAATCCTGATATAATTATTATTGCTATAAGACTAGAGGAGTTTTATCCTGAACTATTTAATAATTTTTTAGGTATAAAAAATAACTTATCACAAATTACAAGTTATATAATAAATGAATTTGGAAGTATGATCGAAAAAATAAAAAGTATTTCTAATTGTAATATAATTCTTCATAATTTTGTATTACCTTATAATAACTACACAAGTCTCTATGACTTTCAAAATATAAATGGACAAATTAATTTTTTAAGAAAAGTTAACTATGAACTAGTTAACTTAGTTAATAAGTATACAGGAGTATATTTAGTTGATGCAGATAATATTTCAAACCTAATTGGCAAATTAAATACTGAGGACAAAAAGATGTGGTATATAGCTAAAAATCCTTATAAATATGAGTTTTATATATCTTTATCTAATGAATATGTAAAGTATATAAAAGCTATTTATGGATTCAAAAAGAAATGTATTATATTAGATTTAGATAACACCCTATGGGGCGGCGTTATAGGAGAAGATGGCTTAGATGGAATTAAACTTGGAGAATCATATCCTGGAAAATGCTATAAGGATTTTCAACAGCAACTGTTAAATCTAAAGAATAGAGGTGTTCTTTTAGCTATATGTAGTAAAAACAACTCTGAAGATGTAGATGAAGTTTTAAAAAAACATCCTGATATGGTATTGAAAAAAGAAGATTTTGCTTGCATTAAAGCCAACTGGGACAATAAATATTCTAATATAAATGCTATTTCACAAGAGTTAAACATTGGACTAGATAGTTTGGTATTTATTGATGATAGCCCAATAGAATGTGAGCTTATAAAACAAAAAATACCGGAAGTTACAGTTATAACACTTCCTAAAAACCCTCTGGAGTACCCAGATCTAATTTATAATTTAAATTACTTCAATACAATTAGTTTAACAGAAGAAGATTTTCACAAAACTGATATTTATAAAGCACAAGCGGAAAGAATGACCTTAAAAAATAGTTATAGTAATCTAGATGATTATTATAAAAGCTTAAAAATGAAAGTTGAAATAAAAGAAGTTGATGACTTTTCTGTACCAAGAATTGCTCAGCTTACTCAAAAAACAAATCAATTTAATCTAACTACAAAAAGATATTCTGAAAAAGATATAAAAGAAATGCTCCAGAATAAAGAGTATAAACTATATTATATAAGAGTAATTGATAAATTTGGAGATAATGGTATTACAGGTTTTTGTATTTTAAATAGTATAGATAAATATACACTGTATATAGATACTTTTCTATTAAGCTGTAGAGT
The DNA here is from genome assembly GCF_014231265.1 of Clostridium sp. DJ247. Taxonomy (NCBI): domain Bacteria; kingdom Bacillati; phylum Bacillota; class Clostridia; order Eubacteriales; family Clostridiaceae; genus Clostridium; species Clostridium sp. DJ247. The sequence continues at coordinate 44,605 of NZ_JABAIW010000015.1, forward strand.
TATGGGAAGAACCATAGAAAATGCATTTATGGCCTTTATTTATAATAAAGCAAAGGAGAACAATATAAAAAAATTAATTGGAGAATATATTCCTACTAAGAAAAACCAATCAATTAAAGATTTTTATAAGAATCTCGGATTTACTAAAGGTGAAGATAACTATTATTTATTTGATATAAATAACAACAAAATGGAATATCCTAATTATATTAAAATAATTTAGTAGGTGATATCATTGATAAAAAAAGGTGCTAACTGTATTATTGATAATAGTGCCATAATAGAGGATGGCGTAACCCTAGGTAATAATGTAATTATAAAAGAAAATGTTGTTATTAAAAAAGGTTCATTTATAGGTGATAATTGTATTATAGGAGAATATCAAAAAGAGTATTATAAAAATCAATGCTATACTAATCCTAAAGCAGTTATAGGAGAAAATAGCTTAATTCGTTCTTATAGTGTGATTTATTCAGGTGCAAACCTAGGAATTGGTTTTAACACAGGACATTTTACAGTAATAAGAGAAGATGTTATAATAGACGATAACTGTTCCGTAGGCACATATAGTACAATTGCAAATAATGTTACTATTGGTGCAAACAGTAAGATTCACACCCACGTTCTTATAACTGATAAATCCAAAATTGGTAATAACGTATGGATATTTTCTAATGTAACTACTTCTACAGATATTCATCCCCCTTGTGGTTTATGCGATAAAGGAATTACTATTGGTGACAACTCAGTTATAGGTGCTGGAACTACATGTATACCCGCAATAGAAATAGAAGAAAATGTAGTTGTTTCCTCTGGAAGCCTTGTAAGTAAGAACTTAAAATCAGGTTATTTATATGGTGGACAGCCTGCAAAAAAAATATGCGAATTAGAAAAAATACCCTGTAATGCTATGATTTATAAGAGTGCATATCCTTGGAACCAGCGGGAAAATTTCTATCAATAAATTACAATGTATAGATAACCTCAACTTAAATTTAATTTATACGTAGGAATATGATTCCAAAACTGATAGCACATTTAAAAACTTTTTTATCAGTCTTAGTGAAGTATTTTTGAAAATCTTAGAGGCTTTCAACGACCAACTTATCAATAGTAATTAATAAGTTGGTCCGTACTGAGGTACAAGTTTATCAAAAATTTTTAGATTTTCAAAAACACCAACTTTAGACTGATTAAAAGTTTTTAATGTGCCCAAGTTTCGCAGCATCTTCTGTAGTATAAGCTAAATTTAAGTTATTGGTATCTATATATTAAAATTTGTTTATAGCATCTATTACATACTCAATTTCATTTTTTTTCATTCCATACCATATAGGTAAACTAAGAACCTGAGAAGCTATTTTTTCACCTATTGGGAATGAATCTCTCCTATATCCTAAATCCTTATAAGCTTCTTGTAAATGTATAGGTATAGGATAATGAATTAACGTATTAATAGATTTCTCTTCAAGGTATTTTTTTAATCTATCTCTATCTTCACACATTATTGCAAATATGTGCCATACTGGATTAGTATTTGCAGTAATATATGGTTTTACAATTTTTTTATTGTCTATGCCTCCCAAATACATTTGAGCAATATATCTTCTATATTCATTCCATTTATTAATGTACTTTAATTTTATAGATAAAAAGGCTGCTTGAATTTCATCTAATCTAGAGTTGATTCCTTTATACTTATTATAGTACTTTCCATAAGAACCATAATCCCTAATAGATTTAACCTTAAGTGCCAAGCTCTCATCCTCTGTCACTACAGCTCCCCCATCTCCTAAAGCACCTAGATTTTTTCCTGGATAAAAACTAAAACCCGCTGCATTTCCCAAACTTCCAACTTTTATTTTATTAAACTCTGCTCCATGAGCCTGAGCACAATCTTCAATAATCTTAAGATTATATTTTTTAGCTAAAACTAATATTGTATCCATTTCTGCTGGTTGACCATATAGGTGAACAGGTATTATGGCTTTTGTTTTTTTAGTTATATAACTTTCTATAACACTGGAATCTATATTATAGGTTTTTATATCAGGTTCAACCAATACAGGTTTTGCACCAGTATAAGAAACTGCTAATGCCGTTGCTATATACGTATTGCAAGGAACTATAACCTCATCTCCAACTCCAATATTATAGCCTCTTAAAATCAAATATAACGCATCTAACCCATTTCCACAGCTAATACAATATTTAACTCCACAAAATTTTAAAAAATTTTCCTCAAATTTTTTAACTTCTTCCCCTAGTATAAAATAATTATTTTTATATACTTTCTTAAACTCACTATAAATTTCATCCTCTATTTCTTTATGCATTGGTTCAAAGTTATTAAATAAAATTTTCAAATTTTTTCACCTTGCTTACATACAAATTTTAGAAACTCCTCATAATTTCTTATATAATCATTTTCATCATAATAATCTGATGCCAATACTAATAAAATAGCATCCTTTGAAAACTGAAACATTTCTCTCCAAATACCCGGACCAATGTGTAAACCTAAGTTTTTTTTATCTAAAACCAAGGTTTCTTTTTCTCTACCGTTATCTAATAAAATTTTGCATCTTCCATTAATACATATAAGCACCTGTTCAAGTGTCTTATGAGCATGAAATCCCCTGCTTATATTTTTATCCACATTATACATATAATAAATTCTTCTTATGTCAAAAGGGATATTTTTTATTTGTTCTATAGCTACCAGTACTCCCCTGTTATCAAATATTTCATCAAAGGTATACATTACGGTTTTCATCACATACACCCGACCTTTTTAATATTATTTATAACTTTAATAAAGTTTTTATGGCTTCATTGTAACAACAATATAAATCTTTTTTTACTTTATATAAATCTTCATCTTCACTTTTCGAATAATTTTGTGCAAGTTTTATTTTTGATATATATTTATTAAACCATTTTTCAAGAATAATTAAATATTGCTTTTTGGTTTTTATAAAACTCTTATTTAAATATGAATTAGTTGTAAAATAATACCAATCTATAACACCCCAGAGTTCAATTATAGGATCATAAGTATTCTGCTCATAATGTAATCTAAAACAACTTAAAGGCTCTCTAATGTATACAGCATGTCCTTTACTCAAAAGTTTTAACCATATTGCTATATCCCCAAATCCTCTTGCGCTCCATCCTTTATAATCAAGAATTTTATCATCGATATCCTTTTTTCTAAACATTACTGTAGTTGGTTCTCCAATTACATTTGTCATACTATTAAGTACATATAATCCTAAATTTTCTCCATTTATTTTGCAATTCTTATCTAAAAGTGGTTTTGTATCATCAAAAAACTCACCATTTTCATTTATAAATCTTTTATGCGATGTAACTAAAGTAACATCTTCATTACTAATCAAATATTTCAACATACTTTTTATTTTATTTGGGAAAAATAAATCATCATGCATTAAATAATTAATATATTCTCCACGGCTAACATCAAAGCACCTTTGCATATTTAATGCACCCTTTTCACCTAAAGGACCTCCATTATTATAATATTTTATATTCTTATTGTGTTGAATATAATTCTTTATTAGCTTTTCTACCTTATTATTAGTACTATCATCACATATAATTATTTCTATATTAGTATAAGTTTGACTCAAGACACTTATTAATGCCTTTTCTAAGTAGTGTACTTGATTATATGCAGGAATTAAAATACTCACTAAAGGCAAATTTTCTTCCAAAGAATCACCTCCTAGAACTAAACTTATTAAATCTTTGTATTGTTAACTAGTATAGGTATCTCTGTTCTATACTACTTTATTCTGCACTATACTGTTTAGTGCAATTATTCTTACAAAAATAATTTAAAGAGCATCTTTTCAGTATTAAGCTATAGACGCTCTTTTTTATTAACTAACTATACTTTTTTAATATTCCTTCTCTATTCAATACACCAATCATATATTCTGCTCTTTCTCTATAACTGTTCCCTAATACAGCGCCTGGAGCTTGTAAAGCTATTTTTCTACGGTGGTCTTTATTACTTAGATAATGCTTAACCAATCTCACTGTTTCTTCTGGAGAAGATGAGGTTATTAAGTGTTCACCTGGTTTAAATAATGCCCTTACTCCGTCTGTATCAGATGTTAAAAGAACTCCTCCTGAAGCTAAAATTTCATAAGTTCTTTGAGTTACCATATTGGTATAGTTTTGTGGTCCAATCATAATATCACATGAACTATATACTTTATTAGCTTCTATATAGGGCAACTTTCCATGAATCCATTCTTTTGGAATACTGTGGCCCAATAAAACTTCTGACTTGTCCCATTCATCTCCCCAAAAATCTATTCTTATATTTTCTTTTAATAATGGGGTTATAAGTGTTTTAATTGATTGGTTTCTATAGTGTTTTGGATAAATCTGTAATAGTTCAGGATAAGCATTAGCAACTATGGCTATAGAATGCTTATATTCTTCTCGTGGCATTACAGATTTATGAACTGTTTCACTATATCCAAAATCCATATAAGCAGATTTAATTCCCATTGCTTTATACTGTTCTACGGTTTTAGGACAAATAGTAAATATAAAATCTGGTTTAACTCTTTCTATAAAGGGTAATGAAAATCTCAAAGTATATGCTGGATCTTCAACATTCCAATAAACATGTGGTATTCCAAACTTCTCTACCACTCTTCTAGCTGCTAATTGTCTTTCTATGCTTTGATCTTCAGTCCATCCAAGACTTAGAATAAAATCTGGTTTGAAACGAGCTATTTGATTTGTAATTCCTTCTTCCGAAATTACCCCTGATTTCCTTACTTCATGTCCAGCTTCTTTAAAACCTAATGGCAACGTGTATATCCAATCAGTACTACATAAAACAAAAACTTTCATTGTGCTCCTCCTTAAAATCTTAATAAATTGCATTTTTTAGTATCCCTTCTCTGCGTAATACTTCGATTGCATATTCAGCTCTTTCCTTGTAAGTCCTCCCTACTGTAGCAGTAGGTGCTTGCATAGCTATTTTTCTACGTTCTTCAGGGTGACTCAAATAATATTTAACAAGTTTTAAAGTTTCCTCCGGCGAAGATGATGCTACTAATTGTTCACCTAACTTAAAAGAATTTTTTACTCTAGTTGTAGCTTTGGTTAAAAGAAAACCTCCTGCGGCTAAAATCTCATACGTCCTTATAGTGAGTAAATGATCCGTATTTTGTAATCCAATATTAATAAGTGATGAATTATAAACGTCATTTGTTTCTAAATAAGGTAAATATCCATGAATCCATTTTTTAGGTATATCATACCCTAAAAAAATCTTTGATTGTACCCAATCTCTTCCCCAGAAATCTATTCTAATGTTTTCTTTTAATAAAGGAAGTATTAGTGTTTCAATGGAATCGTATCTTTTAAATTTTTCATTGTTAAAAAGTCCTTTAGGATAAAGGTTCGCAACTACAGATATATAATACTTATAATCCTCTTTTTTTGGAACAGGATGATGTATTAAATCACTGTATCCAAAATCTAAATGAGCACATTTAATTCCCATTCTTTTATATTGCTCTACTGTTTCAGGACAAATACTAAATACAAAATCTGGTTTAACTCTTTCCATAAAAGGTATACAAAACTCTTCTGTAAAAGAAGGATCTTCAATAGACCAATAAACATGAGGTATTCCTGAAGCTTCTACTACTCTTCTAGTTATTAATTGTGGTTCTAGAAATTGATCCGCATTCCACCCCATACTTATAATTAAGTCCGGTTTAAATTGTTTAATTTGTCTTGTGATTTTATCTTCTGAAATTGGACCTGATTTCATAACCTCATGCCCAGCTTCCTTAAATCCTAAAGGTAAAGTATATATTAAATCTGTGCTACATAAAGCAAAAACCTTCATAAAGTTCCCCCCTTAAATCTTTTCACTGCATTATATGAGAGAATATATTAAAGGTAACCGTTATTTCTTTTATTGTTTGTAAACTCATTTTAATTGCCTTCTATTTTACTATTGACTTATATCATTATTTTTTATTAATTTATCTTTGAGTACAAAAAATCAGGCACCCCTCTAGTTCAGGCTACCTGATTTATATACTTAAATAGTACATATACTACTTCTATTTTTACATTGCTTTCAAACACTTGTTATTATGCACTTTTCATAATAATAATCTTATATTATATAATTTAAATTCACCACTTCTCTACTATTTAAATTCTTTTTTAAATATGAATATAAGCGTGAATACCATCATTGTGAATTATTCTATAGATACCTTTAATTATAATCTTATTATTTTTCGACTCTTTTATAATTTCTTTACTATCTCTTGATCTAAATATTATTGATTGACTACATCCCTTAGAAATACTACATGGTGTTGAAACTAATTCTACACTACAACCTTTTTTTAAAAGCTCATTGTATAAAAGAATAGCTTGATTATATGACTCAAAAACTATAATATAGCTGTTCTCTCTATGACTCATAATATCACCCCTAAATTCATACAGGTACTACATACAAAATAACTAAGTATAATTTTGTAGAGCTATGATCTTATTTAGTATATACTATGAGTAATAGACCGTTAAAGTGTATAGTTCCTAAAATGTATATTCAAGAACTTTTATTTATTACTAAATATTCGTCTAAAGAGAGATTTGTTCATTTTTGAGTTAGCTAAAGTTAGCTGTAAATTTAACCCTTCTATTTGCTCTTTTAAGCTTTTAATTTCATTTCTAAGATAGTAAATTTCATTTTCTTTTTCTATGTTGATGTTTTCTATATCATTAATTTTTTTTTCCCTATCAATCAAACTTTTTTGAAGGAAATCTATGTTTTTATTTAACATTTCTTTTCCTTCTCTAAATTTAGCATATAATTCATTTATCTCTTTTAATTTTCTTTCATAAGATAGAGATTTTATTTCTTGTTCTCCATGCATGTTTTTTATTTGAGTAATAAATTGCTCTTTCTGCTTAAGCATTATTTCATAAAGTGAAACTTTTTCACAAAGTTTATCTATGAAATATATTATATAGGACGAACCATAGTTATTATTTTCGCTACCAGTAATGTTAGAATAAATTTTGGAAATGATTAAATACTCTAAACAATTTTCATTTATAACATATACTTCATTAGCAACTAGGTATTTTATATCTTTATCATAATTAGATCTATATATAGACTTAGTTATACTTGATGATGTCAATGGTTTACAGTGAGGAGGGTTAACAAAGTTATTACCGTTATCCATTGAAAAACTGCTATATAATCTATTATCTTGTATCCAGAAACACCACACTTGATTAAACAATATAGAAAGTGAACATGAATCTATATTAATACCTTCACATAGTTTATTGTATTTAAGATTGCTGTTATTGCCATATGCATGAATTAAACTATTTATGTTTTCTTCACTCTTTATATATGAGGTATAAATTTTACCTTTAAGCATAAGTATAGAATAATCCTTGAAAGGATATTCGCTAATATCTACTAAATAAAAATTTGACCAATTATTGGTATCCTTACTAAATACTTTATAACCAAGTTGATGATTATATGTTAAATTCTGATACATGATGCATAATTCTTCGTTACCTATAGAGTAAAGGTTAAAAGGAATTTGATAGTGAAATTTAATTATATTTATTTTCATTGGGCTAGATAGATTATTTTTTTCATCAAGAGTTTGATGAAAAAGTGTTGTAATACCTGTTGTTTTATCCAGAATGCTATAAACAACATGAATTTGTTTTTCGAAAACTACTGCTTTGAAACATATATGAAAGATTTCACTCTTTTCATTTTTAAGAATTTGTTGTTCACGCCATTCATTTCCATCATAATTACTTAAGTTTATATGTCCCTTCGCATCTTGATATAAAATACATATGTTATCGTTTGGAAATAAAGCCGCTGAAAAATTTTTATTCCCCTTATCCGTAAGTACGTGGTTATCACACCATTTTCCTTCCTTTAGATATCTATATATGATTCCCTTATCCTCTTCATAAGTAAAGTTCCATATAACACCATTGGACTGTTTTATAACATAATAATCTCTTTCATTTAACACAACTTCCATATTCCTCTCTGAAGAATTATTCTTTATATAAAATATGATTAACAGTCTAAATATTATAACAAAAATTTTTTTACTGTAACACTTTCTACTTCTTTACATAAAATATTATTGTAGAAAAAAAAATATCCTTTTATAAAGGGGGGTAATAAATGAAAGATATTCAAGAAATAATGATGGAAATGGGTAATTTAACTAAGGAACAAATATCTGCTGATTTAAGTGATGATGAAAAAGAAGAACTACTTAATTTAATTAATATTCCTGTTGCAGATTGCGATGATGATCCTGTTGGTATAACGCCTACACCTACGCCAACACCAACACCTACACCTACACCTACGCCAACACCAACACCTACACCTACGCCAACACCTACACCTACACCAACACCTACACCATGTCCTACTCAATCATTTTGTTGTGTAGTTGCTTTCCCGAAGGATCTTACAGTTTTAACTAATCAAGTGCATGCTGCTGTAGTACCAAAGGATTTGACTGTTGAACCTGATGGTAAATTTAACTTTACCATTGGTAACTGTGTAATAACATTAGACAAAGCAAAAATAAACGGCTGCGCTGAAGTATTTCTAAGTTTAGGTGTTATGGATAGATGCGGAAATCGAAGTTTTGTATGTTGCACAGATTTCGTATGTTTATGCAAAAAAAATATTGTATGTTGCGGTTTACCTGATGCAGATAAGATTAAGTTTAATATCATGAATTTAAGTGCTACCAAGATAGATACAGCTTGCGGCGGCCGTCAACAAGTATGGCAAATTACCGGAACCCTTACATTTACCTGTGAAGAATGTATACAATAGATATTGTAAAGTATGTTGAGTTAGGGAATGAAAACTTCATTCCCTTGCTCTCAAAACTATGTATGGTTTTTCCTATACATAGTTTTTTTATTTAATAGCTTTGTATAATTCAATATTTTGAATACATTCTTGTATGCTATACAAACTTTTACACATCAATATAAATATTAGTTTAAAATTTAATATTAAATTAAAATGAAATAGAAAATTTATCAAAGAAAAAATCGTCATTATATATACGTTCTCTAAGATACTTTTCCCTTTGCTTAAAGATTAAATCCGAATTTGATTTTATATTTTCTACTGCAGTAGAAAAAAACAAATCATTTTTTGCAATTTGGATTGTATTATATATACGTTTCCTTCCAAAATGAGAATATGCAAGACATAACATATTATAAGTGACATTAGCGGCAGTAACTTTATATGGATGACTAGCTCTAAAAAGATGTTGTACTTTTACCTCTGGGTTAACTAAGATTTTGTAACCATAAGACCATGCCTTAAAACATAGTTCCTCATCTTCTTTACCCCATACCTGAAAAAAGTTATCAAATCCATTTACCTTTTCAAATGCCTCTTTGGTAATACCGAAAGCACATCCACATGCAATAGGAATTTCAACAATATCTTTAGGCTTGTTGGTTAACCAAGTAATTTTAAGATGGTCATCCCAAGTCTGACCGTATCCAGCTGCTGCAACATTAAACATATCTGTTATGCAAGGTGCAACTAAGTGTCCACCAAAACTTTTTAATGTACTTACCAAATCATCTAACCATCTATCTGGCACCTTTACGTGGGCATCACAAAAAAATAGGTATTTTCCCTTAGCAATTCTTGCACCAGAGTTTCTTGCCTGTGCAGCTCCTATATTGTTGGTTCTTACTAAAACAACATCCTTGTAAACATCTTTGTCTAGATTTGATAACAAAAATTCAATACTTAAATCTGTGGAACCATCATCTACTACTATGATTTCAAAGCTGAGAGAGTTGTCAGACTTCATTATAGAGTCCACTGTTTCTTTCAATGTAGTTACTTCGTTCTTACAAGGAATAATAACAGAAACATCAATTGAATCTATTGTTTTAGATTCAGCTTTTGTTTCTTTTAGAAATCGATTTTCTTCCATTTTATTAGTATCAGTTTCTATTTTTTGTCTAAATAAATTATTAGAGTTCAAAATTTCATTGATCTTTCTCATAGGATCACATTCTCCTCTTCATATTTTTACTCTATACTAATTCAGTATATGATTAACTTATAAATTTGCTATCTTTATTAAAACAATGATTCATCAAAATGCATTAAATTAGAATGATTTGTATAACATATAGTTAGGCTTTATTGGATAACTGTGAAAAATAAAGTCTATAATTCTAAGAATTATAGACTTAAAAATTATATAATATTCCTTTCTAAATAATTTAGAAAGGAATATTAAATTTTTTAAAGAAAAAATCATCATTATATATACGCTCATTAAAATACTTTTCCCTTTGCTTTAATATTAATTCTGAATTTAACTTTATATCTGACGCTGCAGTAGAAAAAGAGTATTCATTTTTTAAAATATTAATAGTTTTAGAAAGACGTTCTTTTCCAAAGTGTGAATACGCAAGACATAGTATATTAAAGATAACATTAGATGTATTTATTCTATATGAATGTACTGTTTTGAAAAGATGTTGCACTTTAACGTGTGGATTGAGTACAACTCTATAACCGTAAAGCCAGGCTTTAAGGCATATTTCAAAATCTTCACTGCCATAAACTTGAAAAAAGTGATCAAAGCCATTCACTTTTTTAAATAGTTCATTAGTTATTCCAAAAGTACATCCACTGACAAAAGGAATTTCAACTACTCCATTAGGCCGATTCACTAACCATATAGGTTTAAGTTGCTCATCCCATGTCATACCATAACCTGCTGCTGAAATATCTGACATATTAACAATACAAGGAGCAACTATATCAGCATCTGCCTCTTTTAATGTATTCACTAAGTTATTCAGCCATCGATCTGGTACTTTTATATGAGCATCACAAAAAAATAAGTACTTTCCCTTGGAAGCTTTAGCGCCAGCATTTCTTGATCCTGCAACACCCAAGTTATTCGTTTTTACTAATATAATATCTTTATAAATTTCTCTGTTTAAATCATATTTTAAAAACTCTGTACTTAGATCTTCTGAAGCATCATCTACTATAATAATTTCATAATTTAGATCATTAGTAGATTCTATTATAGAATTTACTGTTGATTTCAAAGTAGTTATCTCATTTTTACATGGGATAACTACAGAAACATCTATTGAACTTTTTGTTTTAAATGCATCTCTCATATTTGCTCCTTTTTATATTTGATATTTAAACTTACACTAATCTAGTATATGGGATGATCTTTTAAATTGTTAACTTTACTTTTTATCACAATAAGTATTTATATGAATATATTAAACTAAAATATGGCAGTAATTCATGCAAATTTTAGTTTAATCATATTAAGTATATTTCATTGATACAATGATACCATTGTTACCAACTTAGTGACTGAGAAACTTTAAATTTTATATGATATATCATAATTAGAGAATTTGATTGGAGGTAAAGTATGCTGGAACAAATAGCAAAAGAACGAGTTTTGCTAAAAAAGATTAGAGAAAAATGTAACAAAACTTCTCAGCCAGAAGTCTCTGTAATTATTTCTACTAATAAACTGAAGTATATAGATAATATATTTATGAATTATATAAAATTAAGCTACCCTTATAAAGAATTAATAGTTATCTTAAACAATAATAATTTAGATATAAATGATTATAAAATAAGAGCTAGCAACCTAAAAGATGTGCGAATATTTCAATTAGATGAGAGCTGCACCCTCGGTGAATGTTTAAACTTTGGAATAGAACAATCAAGGTATAATTATATATCTAAAATAGATGATGACGATTATTATGGACCTAATTATCTTCTTGATCTTATGAATGCATTTAAATATACTGATGCTAAGGTTGTGGGTAAGGCTTCTTCATTTGTATATTTTGAAGATAACAATACTTTATATATTAGAGATCACTATAATCAATATAAATATGTAGACGTTATAACAGGTAGTACTATTTTAGCAAAGAAAGAAGTCTTTGAAAAAGTAAAATTCAAAAATTTTTCTCTTGGTGAAGACACTCAATTTTTAATAGATTGTGGTATGGCGGGAATTAAAATATTTGCTGCTGATAAATTTAATTATGTTTGTATCAGGCATAAAGATTTACAAGAGCATACCTGGAGAGTACACTCACAGGACATTAGGAGTTTCTGTGATAAATTTCTAGCTACAACAAATTTTATCCCCTTTGTAACAATATAAGAATAATCTACAGTAAATACTTTTAAAGAAGATAAAAGATATAATTTAACCCAGTACAACTTATTTTAGTACTGGGTTTTTAAATAATCTAACTGTAAGCTCAAAAGCTATAAGGATTATAACTCTACTGTATTAGATGTTGTTGGTTCTATGGGATACTCTTGGACAATACTATGGACAATTGACACTAAAGACTATAATGATACGCCTGCAGATCTTATATATGTTGAACAAATTCTAGCAATACCATCTAAGTAACTTAATAAGCTAGCAATGCAAAAATTGTGATGTACTATTTTCAATGCATCACAGTTTTATTATTTTTTAAATCTTACTCTTTAATACCTCATATAATTTTTGTATTATATTCTCCTTCTCTTCTATAATTTTCAACAGAGATTCTACCTTTCCATTTATATCTAAGGATAATTTATTCTTTTCTTCTTCTAAATCTCTTATTTCATTTTGAAACTTATAAATAGTTTCCGAACACTTTTGTCTATCTAAAATTTGTTCAATTTTAATATTTTGTAATTTATCCTCATACTCGTTAACCAAATTTTTAAGAATGTTTATATCCTCTCTTAAATGTAAATTTACTTCATTAAGATAATCTATTGTTGCATCTTTTGATACTATTTGATTAAGAAGCATTGTTATATAATCGTCTTTCTCTTCAATAATTTTATTATAATTTATTCGTTGGGAAGACATAGACTCATTATTTAAATAAACATTTGCTTCACAACAAATATTATTGTTTGCATCATCTATACTTAAGCTCTCATAAGAACAATCTGATTTAAAATCTATCATTGAGTATAGAAATTCAGTTGAAGTTATATAGATACTATTAATTTTAAAATCTAAATCCTTAAAATTACTACTTAAATATAAAGAATTATATACATCTTCTGACTTTATATCTAACACATATGCCTCACTCCAGTGCAACATATCACTAGATTTTTTATATACAATACCATTTCCCTGCTTCCACATTACATAAATATTATCTTTTCTATAGAAAACTATTGGCTTAAAATTATTTATATTATTATCAGATAAATTTATATCAAAATTCCATAATGGGTTCGATATATTAAAATCTTTGTATCCAACTATAACTTGAAGATTACTTTTGATAAGTTTATTAAAACAAACTATTGCAGTATTATTAGGTGTGATAAAAAAATCTACATTAGTAGCTCCTTTTATAATTATACTGTTATCAAAATTCTCCCATATATTACTTTTAGTATCAAGTTTCTTTATATTGTACTCTCCAAGCTCATAATCTGTAGGATAAAAAACATATATATCATTATTATAATAATCTATACAATAAGCAGATACATATATAGGACAATCTATTTCACATATTTTAGTATCTATCCACCGACCTTTACAAAAATAGTTATGATATATAAATTTGCTTTTCTTTTGCAGGTTTTCAATTTGATAAAATACGTGTACTTTTGAACTAATAATTTTTATATTTAACGATTTTAATATGTATTCACCACTTACTAAAAGTATATTTTTTTCCTCAAACTCTTTTTTAAAATAAGTAGCATAACTTAACTCACCTCTATTAGTAAAGTAAGTTATATGGATTCTATCATTTTTATCTATGTCTATTGAATATTCTAATATATTTTCTTTAAAAACAAGTTGTCCAATATTATTATTTTCTAATATTAGTTTATTTTCATTTATACATATTTTATAAAAATTATTTTTAGAATCTCTTACAATATACCTTTTTTTATTGTAAGACATATCTTCTCCTCCATTTTATGAGTACTAACTTTATTCTAAATATATAGTCTTTTTTTAAATATTATGTTTATTTCATATATTATTTTATAAAAAATATGGACTCAGACATATAAATCGAATCCATACTCTTTCTTAGACTACTTATTATTCTCTATTTCCTCTATAGCTTTAACTATATTATTAATATCCTCATGAGTATTAAAATACCCAGGACTTATTCTAACAGTACCTGTCTTAGAGGTCTCTATTATTTTATGAATTAGAGGTGCACAATGAAATCCAGTTCTGACTGCAATACCTTTTTTATTTAGTAAATATCCAACTTGTGAACTATCTACATTTTCTATATTTATAGATACTACTGCACTTCTATTTTCTTGGTTATCTACCCCATATATTTTTACAAAACTAAATTTTTTTAAATCTGTGATTAAGTGACCTATTAGTTCTTCTTCATGTTTTTGTATATTTTTTATACCTATTTTCTCTATAAACTTTAATCCAGCACATAGCCCGGCAATTCCTGGTGTATTTAAAGTGCCGCTTTCAAATTTATCAGGCAAAAAATCTGGCTGGCTCATTGAGTTAGAGTTACTACCAGTACCACCCTGCTTAAATTCACTTAACTCTATACCATCTCTTATATACACTGCGCCTGTACCTTGGGGACCAAGTAATCCCTTATGCCCTGGAAATACTAAAATATCAATATTATCTTCCTCTACATCTATAGGTATACTTCCTGCACTTTGGGAAGCATCTACTATAAATAATATACCTAATTTTCTAGCTATATAGCCTATTTCTTTAATATGTTGAACTGTACCTAACACGTTAGATGCATGGTTTATTATAAATGCTTTTGTATTCTTTCTAATTTCCTTTTTTAAATCTTCAATATTTATATATCCATTTTGGTCTACTCCTAATAATGTAACTTCAACTCCTATATTTGATAAATAATTTAAAGGTCTTAATACAGAATTGTGTTCGATACTTGTACTTATAACATGATCTCCAATTTTCAGTACTCCTTTTATTCCTACATTAAGTCCCTCTGTAGCATTGCTAGTGAAAATGATATTAAGGGGGTTTCCAATATTAAATAGCTTACCTATACATTGACGAGTCTCCATTATCTTAGATGAGGCTTGCAGTGCCATAACATGAGATGCTCTTCCTGGATTAGCAGCATAATTCTTCATACACTGCATAACTTCATCATAAACTTCGCTAGGCTTTGGAAAAGAGGTAGCAGCATTATCTAAATATATCATTTAATTTCCTCCTAGAGAAATTATTTTATCATACTACTATTGTTATGCAGCTATACAGTAAAGTACTACATAAAATAAAACTTGAATCAGATGAGGTTTGTCTACAACAAAAACCGAACTAATTTGTCTTTCAAATTAGTTCGGTTTTCTACTTTTTCTCCCTTAAGAATGGGTTATTTTGTTTTCTCTCTTTTGCTAAATTAATCTGATTTTCCATTAGCTTATTCTGTAAGTCCATTGCTTTATATTTAGCAGATTGAAGTTGGAACTTCATTTCCTTGTTTATAGATTTAAGTTCTGAGTTTTCTCTCATATATCTTTCAGCTTCATCTTTCATTGCTACCATCTGATTAAGCAAGTTTTTAGTCTCTTCTTCTTTCTTCTGTAGTTCCTGTATGTTTATATTATTTTTTAGCTTCTCTTGAAGCTCTGAGTTATATGCTTCCATATGTTTAAGCTGGTTTTTTAAAGATTCTATCTGTTCTTCGTAAATGGCTTGTCTTTTTTCAAGTTGTTCAACTTTCTTCAATGTTTCTTCAAATTGTATTTGTTTTTTAAACATATCATCTACTATGTTTACAGCAGAGAGGATAGCTGCTGAGGAAGTACTTAACATTGTATTATTGTCAAGTATGTTTTTTACCTTTTTATCAACATAACCTGCTACTTTATGTAAATATTCTTCGTGTTCTTCCCCTTTAAGATTGTATTCAATACCATTTATCTTAACTGTTACTCTATTCATATAAACACCCTCTTAGATAATTACTCTATTTCAGCTTCCATATGACTATTCTACCATAAAATTGGTATATATTAAATACTTTATTTTAGTAAAGTATATTATAAAAGCAGCATAGTGATTTTACGCATCACCATGCTGCTCATAGATTTTTTATCCGATGACTACCCGCTCTAATACTCCCATCTTTATAGGAAACTCCTCTTCAGAGGAGTAAGCGATTCGCACAAAATCACAGATTTTGGCTCTCTGCTTAACTGGGAGTAAAGAGCGGCTACGTCCCTAGATTCGTTCAACTAAGAATCATGTGGGATCAAAACCCCATCTGATTCAAGTTTCACTTTATCTAAGCTGTGCTCCAAGTCTATTTTCAAGTGTTCTAACTATCTTATCATGTACCTTATTTACATCTTCATCTTTTAACGTCTTATTTTCAGCTCTATAAACTATAGCATAAGCTATGCTCTTTTTACCGGAAGGTATTTGTTCTCCTTTATAAACGTCAAATAACTTAATACTTTCTAGTATATTTCCACCCTGCTTCCACATTATTTCTTCTATATCCTGTACAAGTATTTCATCATCTACTAATATGGCCATATCTCTTGTTACTGCTGGAAATTTAGGAAGAGCTTTATATTTTCTATCTAAATTAGCATAACTATACAATACATCTAAATTCAATTCCGCAATATAGCATCTTTCTTCTACTCCATAGTTATCTGCTACATCTGGATGCATTTCTCCAAGAACTCCCACTTCATCTTTTTTGATATTAAGTACTGCAGTTTTTCCTGGATGGAAGCTTGGATTTTCGCTTTCTCTCTTAAATGAGAATTTATCTATTCCTAATGTTTCTAATATATTTTCAATAATTCCTTTTAAGTGGAAATAACTAACATCACCATATAAACCTATTGTTACTAGGTTTCTTTCCTTTGGAAGCTTATTAGTGTCCTCATTTGGTAAATATACTTTACCAATTTCAAATAAGGCTGCATATTCATTGTTTCTTGCATAGTTTCTAGCAAGAGCCTCCATCATAGATGGAATTGTAGTAGTTCTCATTATGCTATAATCTTCACCTAAAGGATTTTTAATAGTTACAACTTTTCTTAAACTACTATCCTGTGGTAAAAGTATTTTATCAAATACCTTAGGGCTGACAAATGAGTAACTTATAGACTGATTAAGTCCGCTAGCTATCAAAGCCTCTATTACTTTATCATCTAGATGTTGTTTCTTATTTTTTCCTCCCCTTGTACTTACACTTTTTATTAATGTAGTGGGAATTTTGTCATATCCATATATTCTTGCTATTTCTTCAGCTATATCTTCTTTTATATTTACATCGCATCTAAAAGTAGGTACCTTTACAACTAATGTGTCATCTTTTAATTCAGTAGTTAAATCCAGTCTATCTAAATAATTTTTCATTTCTTCTTTAGAAAGTTCTGTTCCTAAGAATTTATTTACCCAATTATAATCTACTTCTACACTATGAGCTTCAAGTTTTTCAGGATATATGTCTATAGTACCTTCCATGATTTCTCCTACACCTAACTCTTCTGCTAGATGGCAGGCTCTGTCCATAGCAATGTCAATTAAATTAGGATCTAAATCTTTTTCAAATCTTGAAGAAGCTTCAGTTCTTAACCCTAACTTTTGAGAAGAAACTCTTATATTTGTACCATCAAAGTTAGCACACTCAAAAATTATGTATGTAGTATCTTCTTTTACTTCCGAATTTAGTCCTCCCATTATACCAGCAAGACCAATGGTTTTCTCTCCATCCTTTATATTAAGTGCATCTGAAGTTAAAGTTCTTTCTGTCCCATCTAGAGTAGTGAATTTCTCTCCATTCTTTGCTCTTTCTACCACTATAGTTTTTGAAGTTATTTCTCTTACATCAAAAGCATGCATTGGTTGACCAAGCTCTAACATAACAAAGTTTGTTATGTCTACAATATTGTTTATAGGTCTAACCCCTGCTTCTAATAATCTATCTTGAATCCATGCAGGTGATGGTTGTATTTTTATATTCTTTATACCTCTAGCCATATATCTTCTACAAAGTTTGTCTTTTAATTCTACTTTTAACTCTTCTTTTATATTATCTTTGCATGTTACTTTAAAATCTAAAGGTGGCATTTTGTAAGTTTTATCTAAGGTTGCAGCTGTTTCTCTTGCTATTCCTATTACACTTAAGCAATCTGGTCTATTTGAAGTTATTTCTAAGTCTATTATTGAACTTGTCATGTTTAATACTTCTTTTATATCTTTACCTATTGGCGTATTCTCAGGTAGTATCATAAGACCATGTACTGGTTCATCTCCTGCTATTCCAAGTTCTTCTTCTGAACAGAACATTCCATTAGATACAACTCCTCTTAGCTTACCCTTCTTTATCTTCACTCCACCATTAATTGTTGAGCCATGAAGTGCCACAGGTACAATATCTTGTTCTTTCATATTATTAGCACCTGTAACAATTTGTAGAAGTTCTTTTTCTCCTATATCAGCTTGACAAACAGAAAGTTTATCAGCATCAGGATGTTGTTCTATCTTAACTAATTTTCCTGTAACAACATTTTCTATTTCATCACCAGTAGTTATAACTTCCTCAACTTTAGATCCACTTAGCGTCAACCTATCTCCTAGTTCTTTTGGTGCAATATCTATATCAACATAATCTTTTAACCATTTAACTGGAACCTTCATAGGTATTCCTCCTTGACTTTTAATCATTTTATTCTTAATTAATTTTTTATAAGGTTTCAGACTTGAAACTTAACTTATATGTAGGAATATGTTGTCAAAACTGAAGGCACATTTAAAAACTTTTTTATCAGTCTTAGTGAAGTGTTTTAGAAAATCTTAGAATCTTATATATGTTTGAGTGCAACGAGTTTATATAAGGTTCTTATTTTATTAGGAAACTCATCTTCCTAACGTCAGATGAGTAAGCGATTCGCACAAAATCACAGATTTTGGCTCTCTGCTTAAAACACGAACTTTAGACTGATTAAAAGTTTTTAACGTGCTGAAGTTTGGCAACATATTCGGTGGTATAAGTTAAGTTTCCGGGCAATATAATTATTAAAATTGCTTTAAAAATCTCATATCACTCTCATATAATTGTCTGATATCATCTAATCCATACTTTAGCATAACCATTCTATCTACTCCAAATCCAAAAGCAAATCCACTATATACTTCTGGATCTATTCCACAGTTTCTTAAAACCTGAGGATGAACCATACCGCAGCCTAAAAGCTCAATCCAACCTTCACCCTTACATACTCTACAGCCTTCTCCATTACATACGAAACAAGTAGCATCCATTTCTGCTGAAGGCTCAGTAAATGGGAAATGGTGTGGTCTAAATTTTGTCTTTAGTTCATCTCCAAACATTTTCTTTGCAAATAACTCCAGAGTTCCTTTTAAATCAGCAAAAGTTATGCCTTTATCTACAACCAAACCTTCCATCTGATAGAATATTGGTGAATGCGTAGCATCAACTGCATCAGAACGATAAACTTTTCCTGGAGCAATCATCTTTATTGGAGGTTCTTGATTTTCCATAGTTCTTATTTGAATAGGTGATGTTTGAGTTCTTAAAACTAAACTATCATTTACATAAAAAGTGTCTTGCTCTCCTCTAGCCGGATGATTTTTAGGTATATTTAATGCTTCAAAATTATAATAATCAAGTTCTACTTCTGGACCTTCTTCAATTGTGAATCCCATAGATATAAAAATTTCTTTCATTTTATCTAATGTTTGTTCAAGTGGGTGTCTCTTTCCTAAAGTTTGCTTTACACCTGGCATTGATATATCTATTACTTCACTTTCAAGACGTAGTTTCTTTTCTTTATTTTTTATATCTTGAGAAGCTTCCTCAATAGCATTTTCTACAGCAGCTCTTACTTCGTTAGCAAGTTTACCTACTACAGGTCTTTCTTCAGAAGATAAGGCTCCCATCCCCCTTAATATTTGTGTTAGCTCACCTTTTTTTCCTAAATATTTTACCCTGATATTCTCTATGTCGGAGCTAGTTTTAATCTTTTCTAACTCTGCAATAGCTTCATTTTTTATAGCTTCTAGTTTTTCTTTCATATTGCTTACTCCTTTCATCTACTATTAATATACTAATAAACAAAAAAGTCCATCCCTTCACAAGGGACGAACTTATATCCGCGTTACCACCCAAATTAATATTACTAAAATATTAAGTAATATTCTCTTTGCAAACTTATCGGTTTTACCCGCCAACCGCTACTATATCTTTCACAGCTAGAACTCCAGAGCGAACTTCAACATACAAACTTTTAAGAAGGCTTACAGCCCTGACCCTCTCTCTCTTCAAAAATCTTATATATTTACTCTCTCCATCAAAGTATCAATATGCAGTTTTACTTTCACATTTTATAATTTTACATATACAATTCTAAATTGTCAATGTTAAACTGTGATAATTTTATATCCTTTATGGTTCAAAACTGAAAATTTAACTTATACGTAGGAATATGATGCCAAAACTGAAGGCACATTTAAAAACTTTTTTGTCAGTCTTAGTGAAGTGTTTTTAAAAAATCTTAGGAGCTTTGATATGTTTGAGGTACGAGTTTATCAAAGCTTCTTAGATTTTTAAAAACACGAGCTTTAGACTGATTAAAAGTTTTTAACGTGCCGAAGTTTGGCAGCATATTCCGGAGTATAAGTTAAATTTCGCACGTGTTTATTTATAATGTACTTTGCCTTACCACTTCAAACATCATAACTGCAGCTGCAATAGATACATTCAGAGACTCTGCATCACCCGGCATAGGTATTTTTATCTTATAATCAGCTCTATGAAAAATTTCCTCACTTACACCATTTCCTTCATTTCCAACAGCTATTATTACTCTATCTTTTAAATTTACATCAAAAAAATTATTTTCTGTATCTAATGAACTTACTACTAATTTAAATCCATTAGTTTTCAGAACTTCTAGTTTTTCTAAGTTATCATCTTGTATTATTGGAATATGAAATATAGATCCCATAGTAGATCTAAGTGTTTTTTCGTTATATATGTCCACAGTTCCTTTAGTTACTATAATACCTAAAGACCCAGCAGCATGAGCAGTTCTTATTATTGTGCCCATATTTCCTGGATCTTGCACTTTGTCAACTAGTACATAAAATCCTTGTTTGTTTTCTATCTTAATATTTTTGTTATCTACAACAGCTACAATCCCTTGTGGAGTATCAGTACTGCTTATACCCTTTAGTATTTGTTCCGTTACTTTATATACCTGTGTGTTTTTTTGAAGTTTATTTTTAATATGAAAGTTATCATACTTATCTAAAGCCTTATCACTTATAAAAATAAAAGAAACATTAAAATTAGACTGCAAAGCCTCACTAACAAATCTAAATCCTTCAATCAAAAACTTATTATTCTCTGTTCTATATTTCTTATCTTTTAATTTTTTTATATCTTTAATAAAGGAGTTATCCTTACTTTGAATACTTTCCACTTATATCTCATCCTTACACTTCTGTAGTCTCAAATTTATTTATGTGCTTATCTTTACCAATAGCTACGATTATATCTCCTTTAAGAATTTTATATTCAGAATTAGGCGATATATCTATATTATCTTTTCTCTTAACTGCTACTACATTGATTCCATACTTTGCTCTCATATCCAATTGTCCCAGTGTTTTGTTATGCCATTCTTTATCAGCCATAATTTCTGAAATACTATATTCTGATGACAACTCTATGTAGTCTAGCACACTTCTTGATACAATATCATGAGCTACTCGTGCACCTGTATCTCTTTCAGGAAAAACCACTTTATCCGCTCCTGTTTTATATAATATTCTTGCATGAATTTCAGTATTAGCCTTAGCAATTACATACTTTACTCCTAACTCCTTTGCTAGAAGAGTTATCATTATACTATCTTCCATATTTACACCTATTCCTATAATTGCTACATCAAAATTATTTATTCCTAGAGATTTTAAGTTTTCCTCATCTGTAGCATTTGTATGAACTGCATGTGTTACATATTCTGATATTTCCTGAACCCTTTTTTCATCAGTATCCACCGCTAATACATCATTACCTAACTGATACAAAGTTTTTGCAACAGCGGTTCCAAATCGACCTAATCCAATTACAATAAATTGTTTGTTATCCATAAAGTTCAACTCCTATCCAATTAAAATCTTATCTTCAGGATATCTTATAGAGCTGGGAACAGTCTTTTTTGCAAGAGCCAAAGCTACTGTTAAAGGACCAAGTCTTCCACAATACATGATAAAACATAAGATTATCTTTCCTAAAGTACTTAAATTTGGTGTTAATCCAAGGCTTAATCCTACAGTTCCAAAAGCTGATACTACCTCATAGAGTATATATTCTAAAGAATCTTGTGCCTCAGTGATACATAATATAAATGTTGCTAATACTACAATGCCCATTCCCATAACAGTAATAGCTAATGCCCTATATACAAGATCTTTCCCTATTCTCCTCTCATATATTTCTGTTTCCTCTCTACCTCTTATAACTGATATAACTGTTATAATAAGCAACGCTGCAGTAGTAGTCTTTATTCCACCAGCAGTTGAACCTGGAGATCCTCCTATAAACATAAATATAATAGTTAAGAGCTTTCCCTCTCCAGTCATATCTGAAGTAGAAATAGAATTGAATCCCGCAGTTCTTGGAACAATAGAAGCAAATAGCGATGATACCACTTTATCCTTTATTGACATAGGTCCTATGGTACTCTGATTATTCATTTCGAATAAAAACATTAAAATTGCTCCTATAAAAATTAAAAATACTGTAGAAACAATTACTATTTTAGAATGTAAAGATATTCTCTTTCTTTGTCTAAAGTAATATATCTCTTGCCAAACAAAAAAACCTAATCCCCCAACAACAATAAGCATACTTATTGTCATTATTATTATGGTATTTCCGTGATAAGGAGTTAAACTTCTAAATCCACCAATTATATCTATACCAGCATTACAAAAAGCTGATATTGAGTGAAAAATACTGTAGAATATACCTTTTTTCAAACCAAACTGCGGAATAAACTGTGTTGATAATAGTATGGCACCTATAGCTTCTGTTAAAAATGTAAATATTAACAAATACTTAGACAGTGCTACAA
This sequence comes from Clostridium sp. DJ247, assembly GCF_014231265.1. Classification (NCBI taxonomy): domain Bacteria; kingdom Bacillati; phylum Bacillota; class Clostridia; order Eubacteriales; family Clostridiaceae; genus Clostridium; species Clostridium sp. DJ247. The sequence continues at coordinate 67,898 of NZ_JABAIW010000015.1, forward strand.
GTCCCTGTAATTTAGATGAATTTAGTGCTTGCTGTATAACTAACCTTTCTTTAAGTGTTACCCTTCTACCCATAATTAGTGCAAACAAAGTAGATATAGACATAAACCCTAGACCACCAATTTGTATAAGGAATAAGATTACAATTTGTCCAAATCTATTCCAGTGAGTACCTGTATCTAAGGTTACAAGACCAGTAACGCAGGTTGCTGAGGTCGATATAAATATACAATCTATAAAATTTGTATATTGTCCATTATTTGAGGATATAGGTAGCCAAAGCAACACTGCCCCAATTAAGATGATTATAACAAATCCCAATGTTAACACTTGAATTTCATTAATTTTAAACCACCTGTTAACTCTTAATTGCATCTAAAAGCCTCCTCTACTTTAGTAGCTTATAATCAAGTTTCATTTTATCTATAATATATTAATTTATCATATATTATGTATATTTTAAAATTAATTATTTATAAGAACTAATTTTAAAATATACATAATAGAAAAAATGCAGCTAAGCCGCTGCATTTTTTATGAAATCTATATTAAGCGTTCAATTGTTTCTTAGCTACTTCAACTAATTCAGCGAATGCTTTTGGATCATTTATAGCTATTTCTGAAAGCATTTTTCTATTGATATCAATACCTGCATTCTTGATTCCATTCATGAATCTTGAATATGAAAGTCCACTTAATCTTGAAGCAGCATTTATTCTTGCTATCCAAAGCTTTCTGAAATCTCTTTTCTTTAATCTTCTTCCTACGTAAGCATTTCTTAATGCTCTTATAACTGTTTCATTAGCAGTCTTGAATAACTTGCTCTTTCCACCATAGTAGCCTTTTGCAAGCTTTAATATTTTTTTATGATATTTACGAGCGTTTACAGCTCTTTTTACTCTTGCCATCTAAAAAAACCTCCTTCTATCGCCAGTATATTATACATAAGGCATTAATTTCTTCATTACTTTTTCTTGAGTTTCTGAAACGTATGCTGTCTTTCTAAGATTTCTCTTAGTCTTTGCGCTCTTCTTTGTTAATATATGGCTTTTGAAAGCTTTTGCTCTTTTAAGTTTACCTGTACCTGTAACTTTAAATCTTTTTGCTACACTTTTTTTAGTTTTCATTTTTGGCATAATAAATTCCTCCTCTCAACTATGCTTTCTTTGGTGATAAAACCATTGTCATATTTTTTCCTTCTAGTTTTGCTTCTTTTTCCTTTATACAAACATCTTCTAACTTGGTAAAAAAAGCATCTAGTATCTTCTTACCAGTAAATGAGTAATCAGCTTCTCTTCCTCTAAATCTAACTGTTACTTTAACCTTATCACCTGCAAGTAAAAACTTTCTTGCATTGTTTGCTTTAATGGAAACATCATGCTCTTCAATTGTAGGGCTTAGTCTAACTTCTTTTATGTTAACAACTTTTTGTTTCTTTTTAGCTTCTTTATCTTTCTTAGATTGCTCATAAATAAACTTGCCAAAGTCCATTATTTTACATACGGGTGGATTAGCATTTGGAGATATCATAACCAAATCTAATTCTTTTTCTTCAGCAATTCTTAGAGCTTCTCTAGACGATATTACCCCTAATTGTGAACCGTCGTCTCCAATAACTCTTAACTCTTTTTCTCTTATTTCCTCATTTACAAGAAAATCTTTATTTATGATTTTCACCTCCTAGGTGGATTTAACAATATATATTTCTATATACATAAAAAAGGACGGCATAAGCCGTCCTTAGAATACAATACTACAGTAAATTCTAATACCTTACTAGCTTTGCTGTAAGGTGAGAAACGGCTGTTTCTTCTTAACAAATGATATTTTACCACCTATATAATATATTGTCAACTATTTATTTAATCAACATAACTTATTTTTTTACTAATTTCATCACTAATTTTTGAAATAAATTCCTCTAAACTCATAGTTCCAAGATCACCTTGTTTTCTGCTTCTAACAGCTACATTTCCATCCTTTGCTTCCTTATCACCAATAACTAGCATATAAGGAACCTTTTGAAGTTGAGCTTCTCTAATCTTGTATCCGATTTTTTCATTTCTTACATCTATTTCTACTCTTATATCATTTTCCTTTAGTTCACCTGCAATTTTGTTTACGTAATCTATTTGCGCATCAGTTATATTCATAATTTTAATCTGTACTGGTGCAAGCCAAGCTGGGAAGGCCCCTGCATAATGCTCAGTTAATATTCCTATAAATCTTTCTACAGAACCAAACACAACTCTGTGAACCATAACAGGTCTGTGCTTTTCTCCATCTGCACCTATATAATTTAAATCAAACCTTTCTGGCAATTGAAAATCAAGTTGTATAGTTCCACACTGCCATGTTCTTCCTATGCAATCTTTTAAGTGGAAATCTATCTTAGGACCGTAGAAGGCACCATCACCTTCATTAACTTTGTATTTAAGTCCAATAGCTTCCAATGCATCTCTTAATCCATTAGTTGCTATATCCCAATCTTCATCACTTCCCATGGAATCCTCTGGTCTTGTTGAAAGTTCAACAGAATATTCAAATCCAAATACCTTGTAGAAACTATCTATAAGTCTTATAACATTCAATATTTCGTCTTTTGTGTTTTCTCTAGCCATAAATATATGAGCATCATCTTGAGTAAAACATCTCACTCTCATTAAACCATGTAACGCACCTGATTTCTCATGTCTGTGAACAACTCCCATTTCAGCATATCTTAAAGGAAGCTCCCTATATGAGTGAATTTGGTTTCTATAAACAAGTATTGATCCAGGACAATTCATAGGCTTTATAGCATAGTCTCCCTCATCAATTTTAGTAAAATACATATTCTCTTTATAATGGTCCCAGTGTCCTGATTGATGCCATAATGCTTCGTTTAGTATAATAGGTGTCATTATCTCATCATATCCAGCTTTTCTATGCATTTCTCTCCAGAAGTTTTGAAGTGTGTTTCTTACTACCATTCCTTTTGGGTGGAAGAATGGAAATCCCGGACCTTCTTCATGGATACTAAATAGATCTAATTCCTTACCTAGCTTTCTATGATCTCTTCTTTTTGCTTCTTCCATCATATGAATATATTCTTCTAGCTCAGCTTTTTTTTCAAAGGAAGTACCATATATTCTTTGAAGCATTTTATTCTTTTCATCGCCTCTCCAATATGCACCAGCTATTGATAACAACTTCATAGCTTTAGATTTTCCAGTGGAAGGTACATGAGGACCTGCACATAAGTCTACAAAATCGCCTTGCTTATAGAAAGAAATAATTTCATCTTCTGGCAAGTCATTTATTAATTCAACTTTATAGGACTCACCTTTTTCCTCCATCAATTTTAAAGCTTCTTCTCTTGATAACTCAAATTTTTCTAGTTTTAAATCTTCTTTTACTATCTTATTCATTTCTGCTTCTATTTTTTCAAGCATTTCTGGTGTAAATGAAAAATCAGCATCAAAATCATAATAAAATCCTGTGTCTATTGCTGGTCCTATAGCTAACTTAACCTTTGGATATAGTTTTTTTACTGCTTGAGCTAGTATGTGAGATGACGTATGCCTTAATATTTTTCTTCCGTCTTCATCTTCAAAAGTTAATATTTCAAGCTTACAATCATCATTAATTTCTTGCATTAGTTCTACTGTTTCACCATTTACTTTAGCACCTAAGGCCTTTTTAGCTAAGGATTTACTTAGTTTAGCTGCAACTTCTACAACTTTTGTTCCTTTTTCCACTTCAATTACATTTCCATCTTTTAAAGTGATCTTTAACATAGTACTCTCCTCCTATAATTATATAATCTTTATTGAAAATTAATTATTTGTAAAAACAAAAAACCCCTCCCGTATATGGGACGAGTAGTTATCGTGGTTCCACCCAAATTCAACAGTTAATATATAATAATATTGTAATGTTTAATTAATATTACAACAAATATATTTACTGTTATCTCTGAGACCTTAACGCGGCTAACGGAAATACTTACTATAGTTCAGTATACAACTCAAAGGTGGTTTTCAATAATGCTTACTCAAAGAACTTTACAGCCAACGAGTTCTTCTCTCTTAGAATAGCCTATTATTTACTCTTCCTTGTCATAATTTTTATTATTTTATATTTTAATATAAAAACAAAAAACCCCTCCCATACATGGGACGAGTAGTTATCGTGGTTCCACCCAAATTCAACAGTTAATATATAATAATATTGTAATACTTAATTAATATCACAACAAATATAATTACTGTTATCTCTGAGACCTTAACGCGGCTAACGGAAATACTTACTATAGTTCAGTATACAACTCAAAGGTGGTTTTCAATAATACTTACTCGAAGAACTTTACAGCCAATGGGTTCTTCTCTCTTAGAGCAGCCTGTTATTTACTCTTCCTTGTCATCATCTTTCTTCTATAGATTTCATTATATTATTTATATATATATATGTCAATATACAAATTTAATACTTATATGCCTTATATATCATTGTTCATATACTATGCTGTAGATGACCATATATTTAGTAATTTATATTAATCACTATATTTATATTCATACTTTATGTATGCTATGTTTTATTTTTTTACAAGTTTTGCAATCTTCACAAAAATTCACTCTATCAGTAAACACTTTTTTAACCGTATCTATCAATTCTACATTTTTGCAGTTATCAACACAATGAATAACTATTTTTTCAGGAGCATTAGTAATTAATACACTGATAAGCATATCTTCTGTATTTGTGTTATCTTTATATTTTAAATCATTTAAATCGCTAAATAATTCTTTAGATATATCTCTACCTTCCTTATCTTGTATTAAATAAGTTCCATCATTGTTAACTACTATATTTACCAAGTCAATCTTACTTTCTTGTACTTCTACAAAATATTTTAGTAGTTTAATAAATTCATTATATTCTTTTTCCACCATGTATCTCTCTACGACTTTGTCAATTATACTTTCTAAATCTTCCTTAATTTCTTTCATTCTAAAAGTTATAAATCCATTTATATTTATTTCTTTATTTTCATTTATACATTTAACTATTTTATCTATAATAGTATTCTTTTTATTCATACAATATATTGAACCTTCATCAATTAAAGCGTCTTTTCCTCTTAAAACCTCTAATACTACATTTTTAATTTCACTAATTTCATCATGTTTCAAAAAAAAGTATGTATCAGATAAAAAGTTAACCATGTCTTTCTTGTAAAATTCATCAATAACTACGCTGTACAGTATATTGGCTACATGTAAGTTAAATAGATTGTGTAGTCTTTCACTAATTGTTTCATCACAAAAAATCTTTACGAAGTGAGTATTATTTTCTATGCTTTCTGAAATTCCTATAATTACATTTTTATTTTTAAAATACTCTCTTGTATTACTTATTCCACTTATTACATCTTCTCTATCATTGTCGTATACCACAGTTAACAATAGCATTATTCACACTCCCTTCTTAAAATAGTATGTGTTTAAATGGATTGTATATGCAAATTCTTTTTGTCAAATGTCGACAATACATTATGAACTCCCTGACCGAAATTTAACTTATACTACGGTATATATTACCATGTTTCGTCACGTTAAATATTTTTAATTAGTCTAAAGCTCAAATTTGAGAAATACCTAAGAACTTTGATAAACTCGTACCTCAAACATATCTAAAGTTCTAAGGTCTTTCTCAAATTTTCGCTAAGACTAATAAAAAAATATTTAAATGTGACTTCAACATTGGTAATATATACCTACGCATAAGTTAAATTTAAGCTGTGGTTATAGATAATTAACCCTAAAAATTAGTTTATCATAATGTCAATTTGCCACCTTTATATCTAAAGTAAGATATAGGAAGATTTTAACTAATGTATGCATGTAAAACTTATATCTAAAACTCTAGTTGAAACTTAAGGATTAAGGCTATAAAATATTACAGAGAATGTAAATATGAAAGGATGGTATCATGAAATATGCTATAGTGGATTTTAGAATAGATGTTGAAGAAAAAAAAATGCTACAGCAATTAGGATGTCAGGTATTAGTTTGTCCACCATCCAATTTACTTTATGATGCTATTTGTGGACACCCCGATATACTTCTACACATAATTGATAACAAAAATATAATAGTGCATAAGGATATGAATAAAGAGTTTATTGAGTCATTACGCTCATTAAATTTAAATGTAATTTTGTCTAAACACAGCTTAAAATCCAACTATCCCTACGATATTATGCTGAACAGTTTAAATTTTTCTAATTTATTTGTACATAATTTGAAGTTTACTGATCCTAAGCTACTACGTTATGTATCATATAAAAAACTTATATCTGTAAAGCAAGGATATACAAAATGTTCTACTGCAATAGTTAATGAGAATGCAGTTATAACTAGCGATAACACAATAGCATCTGCTCTTGGCAAAGAAAATATAGATGTGTTGTTGCTTCCTTCTGGAGATATACTGCTTCCTGGTTTAAACTATGGATTTATTGGAGGATGCTGCGGCTTATTAGATAGAAACACTTTAGCATTCTATGGAGATCTTAATTATTATAAATACGGAAATGATGTTATTAATTTTTTGAAAAAACATAGTGTAAAACCAGTCTTTTTACGACAAGGAAAATTAATAGATAGAGGGAGTTTATTTATAATTGAAGTGTGAATAAAAATAAAAATAAAAAAGAATTGCTTAAAAGCAATTCTTTTTTATGGAGGCGCCACCCAGATTTGAACTGGGGATAAAGGTTTTGCAGACCTCTGCCTTACCACTTGGCTATAGCGCCATATTGGAGCGGAAGATGGGATTCGAACCCACGACGTTCACCTTGGCAAGGTGACGCTCTACCACTGAGCCACTCCCGCATACCTGGTGGCCAGACCAGGAATCGAACCAGGGACACGAGGATTTTCAGTCCTCTGCTCTACCGACTGAGCTATCTGGCCATGTGGCGACCCAGAAGGGACTCGAACCCTCGACCTCCGGCGTGACAGGCCGGCACTCTAACCAACTGAGCCACTGGGCCGCATTTGGTGGGCACAACAGGGCTCGAACCTGTGACCCTCTGCTTGTAAGGCAGATGCTCTCCCAGCTGAGCTATGCGCCCAAATGCATGTCGCAAAGACAATTAATATTATAAACGTTAGATTCAATATTGTCAACATTTATTTTTCTCATTTTCACAAAATTATTTTTCAGTGAAAGTTATTGTCTCCACGCAGAATATAATATAAAAAAAACACTCAGTAGTCAAGACTATAACACGCCATTAAGCGAATTTATTTTAACACAACTTCTAGTTTCTATATAATACTGTAATTTCCTTATATAGATGTGAAACTTTTAAATTTAATTTATTCCACATAGCATATTACTAGATTATGCCACTAATAAATAGTTTAAGCAAGTCTAAGCCTCAAATTAGCAGAAAAGCTAAGGACTTTGATAAACTCGCTTACGCTCAAACAGTATCAAAGTGCTAAGCTTTTCTACTAATTTGAGGCCAAGACTTGCTAATAAAATATTTAACGTGACGAAGTATGGTAACATATGCGGTCGTATAAGTTAAATTTCGGGCATGGTTATCTATATCATCTATTTATTATTTTTACTATATGCAATCATTTCTCCTATATCATCATTAGTAAACATATAGGATTTATTACAAAAATGACATTTTAGTTCTTCTTCTTTTCCTTCATCATATAACTCTTGTAAATCCTTTTGTCCTATACTTAATAAAGCTCTCTCAACCTTTTCCCTTGTACAATCACATTTATAATTAGGTGTTGTATCCTCTAATATCTTTAAATCCATATCTTCAAATATATAGTTAAGAATTTCTTCTATACTCATGCCTTTTGTTATCATGTCTGTAATTGAAGGTATTTCATTTAATCTGTAGGTTAAAAGATCTGCTACAAGCTCATTAGCTCCTGGCATCATTTGTACTATAAAACCACCTGCTGCTTTAATACTCAAATCTGTATCTACAAGAACACCTAACCCCACAGCTGAAGGAGTCTGTTCTGATACAGTAAAATAATATGCTAAATCATCTCCTATTTCTCCTGTATAAATAGGAACCTGACCAACATAAGGCTCTCTTAATCCCATATCCCTTATAATCACTAGATTTCCATTCTTACCTATAGCTCCTCCAACATCAAGTTTTCCCTTATCATTTTCAGGCAAATCTACAGTTGGATTACCTATATATCCTTTTACACTTGCATCGGCATACGCTGTTACTACTACTCCTTTTGCCAATCCACCTCCTGAAATCTGCAAGGTAATTACGTCTTTCGGAGATTTCAACATAGCTCCCATAAGGCTTCCTGCTGTAAGCATTCTACCAAGAGCTGCAGCTGCTGTTGGCGCGCATTGATGAATTCTAACTCCTTCATCTACTAGCTCAGTAGTTATAGCCGCTACTATCCTAATTTCTCCATTTTGTGCTGTAGCATGAACTAATTTATCTTTCACAATAATATTCCTCCCTGAATCTATAATAAAAATATTAATTTACCTATATATCTTTCTTTTTAACTACATAAACTATTCTCTCAGTGTCATTACTTATTATATTAGTTTCATAGTTGTCCATAACTTTTACAATTTGAAGTGATGACTCTTTTAATAACACTTCAATTTCTTTATGTTCATAAGCCCTCTCTCTGTGTTCTTCATCGAATCTTCTATATAGTTCTCCTTGCTTAACAAAAAAAGTAAGATACATGTCTACAATTCTATTTTCAAAGGTATTTTCCCATATATAAGTTACATTTTCATCATCATAATTATATACATTATTTCCTAAAATATTTGCTAACTTATGATAAGAGTTAATATCAAATATAAAAATACCGTTATCTTTAAGATGATTATTTATAGCTAAAAAATACTTTTTAATATCACTAGTTTCAATTATGTAATTTGTAGAATCTAAACAGCAGGTTATAAGATCAAATTTTTTATTTAAGTTTAACTCACACATATTTTGACAGACGAATTTTACCTTTAAGCCTTTACTACGAAGCTTCTGCTCTGCTTTTGTAAGCATTTCATAAGACAAATCTACTGCCCAAGAGTTAGTGAAGCTCGGCGCTATTTCTGTAGTAATATTACCTGTACCACAACAAAGATCAAGATAATCTACTTGATTCACATTAAATTCATTACATATATCTAATACTACTTTTCCCCATTTATTATAGTCTATATCACTGTTTATAAGTTCATCATAAATGTGAGCAAATTCTTTATAACACTCCATATTGACTTCCTCTCAAATCTTAAGTACTTAATTATCCTATTTATTCATCAATTAATATTATATACTTTTAATATATAAGTCAATAATATATATTAATATAGAAAAAGTTCTTGTCTATATGATTATATTCCTTTAAAATATCTTTTGATTATTTAGTATAACCTCATTTTTAGGTAAATTAAGCTCTTTTTTTCTTTTGGTCATTATTCCACCTATTCTTCCAGTTTCTTCGGCAGTAAGACCACTCCATCCAAGTTTATCTACCTTATCTCTGAGCCCTAATTCTTCAGCTATTTCATACTTAAGTCTTTCTCTTAGTTTTTCCGCATCCGTTAGCTCTCTATGTGATTTTAACTTAGCTTTTATCACTTTCTTTAATGGTGTCTTTCCCATATGCATTACCCTCCCGTTTTCTATATGTTATTTTTTACACTAAAGGAATTAATTATACCTATTACTTCTTTTTATATTGTTAAAAAACAAGCTAAAATAAAAAAAGATCTATTATAGAAGTTTTACTAACTCCTAATAATAAATCTTTTTATATATTAGCTATAGTCCTAACTATATAGATAACCACGCCCGAAATTTAACTTATACGACCGCATATGTTGCCAAACTTCAGCACGTTAAAAACTTTTAATCAGTCTAAAGTTCGTGTTTAAGAAAATCTAAGAGCCTTATATAAACTCGCTGCACTCAAACGTATATAAGGTTCTAAGATTTTCTAAAACACTTCACTAAGACTGATAAAAAAGTTTTTAAATGTGCTTCAGTTTTGGCAACATATGCCTACGTATAAGTTAAATTTAAGCTGTGGGTATCTATAGCTAAACAACTTGTGTATTTGGCTTATCATAGAGGGATAAAATCCAACTCTATCTTCCTTGGGTATATGCATATTTTAATTCTAACTGTGGTCCAAATAATGGAATCATTACACCTTTAACATAATCATGTTTATAAATTTGCTTATTTCTGTATACAGTTGGCGCTATTACTGCATCTTCTTCAATTAAAATAGTTTCGACCTCTTTAAAAATCTGAAACCTTTCTTCTTTTTTATCTACTCCTAGGGTAGATACTTCCCCTATAAGCGAATCATATGTTTTATTTGACCATCCAGTATTTATTAGGTTAACGCCAGTTACCCAAAGATCAAATTCTGTCATAGGATCATTATAATCAGCTGACCATACTGAAGATGACATTTGATAGTCCCCTGATTGTATCCTATTTACGTATGTTGTATAGTCTACATAATCTATTTTTATATGTACTCCAAGATTTCTATAATACATATTCTGAAAATATTCAGCTATTTCTTTCTGATCTGAATCTGTACCTGGCTGCAAGTAGTTAACTGTAACCTTGCTGGGATCAGTGTACATTCCTAACTCTTTTAAACCCTCTACTAAGAGTACCTTTGGATTTGGATAGTCATCCTTCAGCTTTTTTATAGGTTCAAAGTTTAGTTTCTCCCTGAAATCTTCACCATCAATCTGCAATGAGGGTGGTACCCATCCATAGGCAGGAGTATATAACCCCTTCCATAAAGTTTTAGATACTTCCTCTCTATCAATGGCTAAAGAAAATGCCTTTCTTACCTTATCATTACTAAATAAGCGGTTCTTCTGATTATAGAATTGAAAATTAGTAGCTGGTTCTGGTATTCTAACTACATTTAACTTTTCAGACTTATCAATCTTATCCTTCCATTCAGGTTTTACAACCTTAACTATATCTACTGATCCATTCTTAAGTCTGTTCAATATTGTTGAATCAGATTTTTGTATTTTCATATTTACTTTTTCAAGCTTAACAGATTTAGAATCCCAGTAATTATCATTTTTAACCAGCTCTACTTTATTGTTATGTATCCATTGTTTTATTATGAAAGGGCCACAATATAACATAGTTGACGCGTCTGTCCCATACTTATCTGCATATTTCTCTACTAAATCTTTTCTCTGTGGCTGCATTGCCTTAAAGCTTGTTAAATTTAGAAAATATGAACAAGGGCTTTCCAGAGTTATTTCTAGAGTTCTATCATCTAAAGCTTTTACACCTAATATATCTGAAGATAATTTTTTTCCTATATTATTTTTTGAACTATTATATTCTTTAGCTCCCTTTATAGGATACAATAAAAATGCATATTGAGATTGAACTTTTGGGTCAAGTGTTCTTTTTATTCCATATACATAATCTTCAGCTGTTACTTTTTTTCCATCAGACCATTGATTATCTCTTAAATAGAATGTCCACTTTAATCCATCTTCAGAAATATCCCATTTTTCTGCCCCTGCTGGCTTGACTATATCCTTGCCTTTACCGTCTTGCTCTATTCTTGTCAAGGCTTCATTTACTTCAGCTAAAACCTGTGTTGAATAAGAATCTACTGCTTTAGACTGATCTAGAGTTTGAGGCTCTCCATCTAAGATTATATTTAAATATTGTTGTTTATCATCTTCAACAGTTACTTTTTTTTGCTCACTTTCGCTACATGCTGATAAAAATACAGAACAACTTAAGAAAAGCATTGACAATATACCTATAAATTTCTTGCTTTTCATGAAAAAACCCCCTACAAAAATTAGATAATATTTCTACAATTATATAAATATTATTTTACCATATTTTCCACACATAAATATTTTTATCTTTTATACTAAATTTTGTTCAATAATGAAACTTATGCATATAATGTTAATATAGATATTATAAAACAAAATACATACACTTTATAGGCTACTTTAAATAACTATAACAAAATATAATTAGACTTCTTAATCTACAATTTTTTACGTTAATTTGTATAATTATTTTTTATTCAACATATATATGCATTATTTATACATTTCAAAAAAAGTATATACTTTTATGTTGTACAGCTATATAATATAATAAGAATATTTTTTGGAGGGATTGAAATGAATTATAATGTGGCAGTAGTTGGCTGTACTGGAATGGTTGGAAGAAAGTTTATTGAGGTGTTAGAGCAAAGAAATTTTCCTGTTGATAACATCTATTTTTATGCATCTGCAAGATCTGCTGGTACAACATTAAAATTTAAAAATGCTGATTTTGTAGTAGAAGAATTGAAAGAGGATAACATAAAAGATAAAAAAATTGACTTTGCTTTATTTTCCGCTGGTGGAGATGTAAGTAAGGAATACGCTCCTATTTTTGCAAGATATGGAGCAACAGTTATAGATAACAGTAGTGCTTGGAGAATGGATCCTGAAGTACCACTAGTTGTTCCTGAAGTAAATCCTGAGGATATTGAATGGAACAAAGGTATAATAGCAAATCCTAACTGCTCTACAATTCAAGCTGTAGTTGCTCTAAAACCTTTATACGACAAGTACGGAGTAAATAGAATAGTATATTCCACATATCAAGCGGTATCCGGTGCTGGTATGAGTGGATATGATGACTTAATAGAAGGATATAAGGGTAATGCACCTAAAAAATTCCCTTATGCAATTGCAGGGAACGTATTACCTCATATAGATGTTTTCTTAGAAAATGGCTATACAAAAGAAGAAGAAAAAATGATTAAAGAAACTAGAAAAATATTACACGACAATGACTTAAGAGTTACAGCTACTACAGTTAGAGTTCCTGTAGTATATGGACATAGTGAAAGCATAAACGTAGAGCTTAAAAATTCTTTTGAAATAGACGATATATTTAAGTTATACGAAAATGCTGAAGGAGTAATTCTAAAAGATGATACTAAGAATCTTGTATATCCACTTCCTATAGATGCAGCTGGACATGATGAAGTTTATGTTGGAAGAATTAGAAGAGACTTCAGCTTAGACAATGGTCTAAACCTATGGGTTGTTGCAGACAATATAAGAAAAGGTGCTGCTTCAAATGCAATCCAGATTGCAGAATATATTATAAAAAATAAATAGTTATCTATATGCTAGCTATTTAAAATAAAAATATAAAATGAGGTGTTTCTATGAGCTTATTTAAAGGTTCAGGAGTTGCTATCGTTACCCCATTTAATGAACAAGGAATAGACTTTGAAAAATTAGAAGAATTACTTGAGTGGCACATAAAATCTGGAACAAACGCCATTATAGTATGCGGAACCACCGGCGAAGCATCTACTATGACAGAACAAGAGAAAAAAGATACAATTAAATTTACAGTAGATAAAATAAATAAAAGAATTCCTGTAATAGCCGGTACTGGAACTAATAATACCGCAGCTTCTATAAATATGAGCAAATGGGCTGAAAGCATAGGTGTTGATGGACTTTTAATAATAACTCCTTATTACAATAAAACTACACAAAGAGGACTTATAGAACATTTTAAGGCTATAGCAACAAACGTAAAGACTCCTATAGTTGTATACAATGTTCCTGGAAGAACTGGTATGAATATTCTACCAAAGACCTTAAAACAGTTATGTGAACTTGACAATATAGTAGCTGTAAAAGAAGCTAGTGGAAATATAAGTCAGATAGCACAGATAAAAGCTTTATGTGGTGACAGACTTGATATTTATTCTGGTAATGATGATCAAATAATTCCAATACTTTCTTTAGGAGGCATAGGAGTTATATCTGTAGTTGCAAATATTATCCCAAAGGATATTCATGATATATGTGAATTATTCCTATCTGGAAAAGTTAAAGAAGCTTTAAAACTACAACTAGAATCCTTAGCTTTAACTAATGCACTATTTATTGAAACAAATCCTATACCATTAAAAACAGCTATGAATCTTCTTGGAATGAAAGTTGGAAATCTAAGACTTCCTCTATGTGATATGAGTGTGGAAAACTTAGAAGTTCTAAAACAAGAATTGATAAATTATGGTCTTTTAAAATAGCTATATAATATATTTATGAATGAGTACTAATGTTAAGGGTGTTTGTCAGATTTAAGTATCAGAAGTCTATGTACTGGAATTATAGACTTCTGACTGCTTGAACTTAAAACACCCTTCTGTATATAATTAATATAAATTTTACCTATAGGAGGTATTAGTAATGGTTAGAGTTATATTAAGCGGATGTAACGGCAAAATGGGGAAGGTTATTTCAAGCATCTCATCAAACTTCCCTAACTTAAGTATTGTTGCTGGTATAGATAGAAATACTGAGCAATCTGGTTTTCCTGTATTCTCAAGTATTAGTGAATGTACTGTTAATGCAGATGTAATTATAGACTTTTCAAGACCAGATATCCTAGAAAGCTTGCTAAGCTATGCAAAAGAAAAAAATCTAGGCATTGTTTTATGTACAACTGGATATACAAAGGAACAATTAGAAAAGATCCATGATGCTTCAAAAGAATTACCTGTATTCCGTACAGCAAACTTGTCAATTGGTATAAACATAGTAAATAAGATTCTAAGAAATATAAGTGCTTTATTATATAAGGATTTTGATATAGAAATAGTAGAAAAGCACCATAATCAAAAAGTAGATTCACCAAGTGGTACCGCTCTTCTTTTAGCAAATACTATAAAGGATTCAATTGCTGAAGAAACTGAATTTGTTTATGGCAGAGAAGGAATAGCAAAAAGAGATTCTAAGGAAATAGGTATACACGCTGTAAGAGGCGGCGGCATAGTTGGTGATCACGATGTTATTTTTGCTGGTCAAGGTGAAGTTATAGAAATCAGACACTCTGCAATATCCAGAGAAGTCTTTGCAGTAGGATCACTTAGAGCTGCCGAGTTTATGTATAAAAAAGAAAATGGTCTTTACACAATGGATGACGTACTTAAGTAATATAGATAACCATGCCCGAAATTTAACTTATACTCCGGTATATATTACCATGCTTCGTCACGTTAAATATTTTTAATTAGTCTAAAGCTCAAATTTGATAAAAATCTAAGAACTTTGATAAACTCGTACCTCAAACATATCAAAAGTTCTAAGATTTTTTATCAAATTTTCGCTAAGACTAATAAAAAATATTTAAATGTGACTTCAGCATTGGTAATATATCCCTACGCATAAGTTAAATTTAAGCTGTTGGTATCTATATAGGATTCTTCATTGTAAACTAGCATATTTCTAACATAAGTTAAGTTTCCACTTTTTATCCTATATTGTAGAGTTCTAGAGAGGGAATTCAACTTATACGTAGGGAGATGTTGCCAAAACTGAAAGCACATTTAAAAACTTTTTTATCAGTCTTAGTGAAGTGTTTTAGAAAATCTTAGAGCCTTATATATGTTTGAGCGTAGCGAGTTTATATAAGGTTCTTTTAAATCTATTATGAAACTACTCTTCCTTTCGTCAGAGTAGTAAGCGATTCGCACAAAATCACAGATTTTGGCTCTCTGCTTAAACACGAACTTTAGACTGATTAAAAGTTTTTAACGTGCTGAAGTTTGGCAACATCTCCTGGAGTATAAGTTGAATTCTCTCTCCGAATCCCTAGAAACATATTACAATGTTTTTATCCACTTTTCTATTCTATCAGCTGCTTCTTTTAGTTGCTCCATGCTGTAGGCATAGGATATTCTTATGTAGCCTTCTCCACCTACTCCAAAGGCATCTCCTGGTACTGCTGCTACGCCTGCTTCTTTTAGCAGTCTTTCACAGAATTCTTCACTTTTCATGTTAAAGCTTTCTATGGAAGGAAATATATAAAAAGCTCCCATGGGCAAGTTAGATTTGAATCCCATATTTATAAGTCTGTTATAAAGGTAATCCCTTCTAGCTATGAATTCTTTCTTCATTAGTTCTACATCTTTCATGCAGCTTCTTAGTCCCTCATAAGCTCCCCATTGTACAATAGAAGGTGCACAGGATACGTTGTATTGATGTACCTTCATAACAGCATTCATGAATAAATTATTTGCACATACATATCCAATTCTAAGTCCAGTCATAGAAAACATTTTAGAGAATCCACCTACTAGTATTACTCTGTCTCTTATATCTTCATATTGTCCTATAGAATAATAGTTAGCTTCAAAGCAAAGAGCGCTATACATTTCATCTGAAATAACAATTACATTGCTTTCTTTAACTATGTTGTGGAGCTTTTCACTATCTTCTTTTGAAAGTACTGCTCCTGTTGGATTGGATGGATATGATACTACAAGTACTTTTGGATTTTCTCTTTTTATAACCTCTTGTAGTTCATTAAAATCAATGGAAAAGTCATTATTTAATTTATAATTTACTACTTCACCGCCTAATAATTTTACACAACTTTCATAGGCTGGGTAAGCTGGTGTAGGTATAAGCACCTTATCATTAGGGTTTAATAATGCTGTAAATACATCCATTAGCCCCTCGCTGCCGCCTACTGTAATGCATATTTCATCTTCACTATATGTTATTTGCTGAGTTTTCAAGTAATTTGATATTTCTCTTCTAAGTTCTAAAATACCAGCATTTGATGTATATGTAGTTTTGTTATCCTCTATAGCTTTAATCATAGCTGACTTTATTTCCTCTGGAACATTAAAGTCAGGCTGCCCTAAAGTTAAGGATATGGCATTTGGGTATTTTACTACTTTATTAAAAAACTTTCTTATTCCTGATATTTCTATACTTTCAACGTTTTTAGAAATCAGTTCATTTATGTTACTAGTCATATAGCATTTACACCCCTTTATGAATATTAAAATCTATATTTATAGGTTTCCTAGCTCGAAACTTAACTTATACGTAGGAATATGTTGACAAAACTGAAGCACATTTAAAAACTTTTTTATCAGT
>NZ_JABAIW010000016.1:0-83717 GCF_014231265.1 Clostridium sp. DJ247
TCGCACAAAATCACAGATTTTGGCTCTCTGCTTAAATTTGAGCTTTAGACTAATTAAAAATATTTAACGTGACGAAATATGGTAATATATCCGGTGGTATAAGTTGAATTTGGGGCATGGGTATCTATAGATATAAGCAGTAAACTGTACGGGTATATAGAATTGGGGGTGTTGTTTGTGAGTCTTAAGGCAGAAATACTAGATGAAAAAGGAATAAAAAGAACGTTAACGAGAGTATCTCATGAAATAATTGAAAAAAATAAGGGAATTGAGGACATAATATTAGTAGGAATTAAAAGAAGAGGATATCCATTAGCAAAGAGAATTGCAAAGATTATAGAACAAATTGAGGGAATAAAGTTACCTGTAGAAAGTGTGGACATAACTCTTTATAGAGATGATTTAAGTAAATTAAATGAGCAGCCTGTAATGAAAGATGGGGATATGCTAGATGTAGAAGATAAAAAAGTTATATTAGTAGATGATGTAGTTTATACAGGAAGAACAGTAAGAGCTGCTATAGATGCAATCATTCATGCTGGAAGACCTAAAATTATTCAGTTAGCAGTATTAGTAGATCGAGGACATAGAGAGCTTCCAATAAGAGCTGATTATGTTGGCAAGAATATTCCAACCTCTAGAAACGAAATTGTATCAGTAGAATTAAAAGAAATTGATGACAATGATTCAGTAAAAATATATGAGCAGTAAACTTTTAACAAGTCCTGAGAGGCTAAAAAGGAGGATTTATGAGTGAAAAATTTTGTTGATGTAGAAGAAAGATTATCGATTGGGGCAACCATTCCATTAAGTTTCCAGCATTTATTTGCTATGGTTGGTGCAACAATATTGGTACCAATAATTACGGGTATGAGTCCTTCTATTGCTTTGTTCTGCAGTGGTATAGGAACACTGTTGTATATAATATGTACGAAAGCAAAATTACCTGCATATATAGGTTCATCTTTTGCGTTTATAGGACCAATGCTTGTTGCTTCAAAAAATTATGGCCCAGAGGCTATGTTATCAGGGGTTATGGCAGCAGGTATAGTATATATAATAGTAGCTGTTATAATAAAATTTTGTGGAATTAGTTGGTTAAATAAAGCATTACCACCGGTAGTTGTTGGAGCTATAGTTATAGTTATAGGTTTAGGACTTTCTACTACTGCTATAAATTGGGCTGGTTTAAATCCTAATTATGTAGATGCATCTATGGCTAATGTGCCTAGATGGGCGTGGATAACAGTTTCAATAGTTACATTAGGTATTGGAGTATTAGGTAGTATGTATTTTAGGGGATTTTTTGCAGTAATTCCAATCCTTATAGCTATGATTTGTGGTTATATTACAGCTTTATGCCTTGGTGTAATTCCTCAGGAAGCAATAAATGCAATACTTAATGCAAAGTTGTTTAGATTGCCTCCATTTATGACTCCTAAGTTTAATTTGAATGCTATGATGCTTATGGCCCCAGTTTCATTTGTAACATTGGCTGAGCATATAGGTCATGTATATGTTACAAATAATGTAGTAGGTAGAGATTTTACTAAGGAACCTGGGCTTCATAGATCAATATTAGGCGATGGTGTCGCAACTATGTTTGCTAGTTTAGTTGGTGGTCCACCGAATACTACTTATGGTGAAAATATAGGTGTAATGGCTATAACAAAAGTATATAGTGTTTGGGTTATTGGAGGAGCCGGTGTAATAGCAATCCTGTTATCCTTTATAGGTCCAGTAGCAGCTGTAATTGAACACATGCCTATACCTGTAATGGGTGGAGTTAGCATATTGTTATTTGGTATAATAGCTTCATCAGGTTTTAGAATATTTGTAGAAGATAAGATTGATTTTGGAAAGAAGAAAAACTTGATACTATCTTCAGTTATAATTGTTATTGGAATTGGAGGAGCAGCTGTTAGATTTAAGTTTAATGGTGCGGATGTAGAAATTGCAGGAGTTGCTTTAGCTACTGTAGTAGGAATAGTATTAAACTTAATATTACCAGACAACAGTGTTTCAGAAGGAAATAATTCAGGAAAAAATAACATTAAAAAAGTAGTGTAGCTATGGGATAAACTTATTATTAGAAAAATCCTCAAAACTTGATATAATAGTTTTGGGGATTTTTTATTTATTATGCAAAAGATAGATATTCATGCCCGAAATTTAACTTATGCTCCGGAATATGCTGCCAAACTTCGGCACGTTAAAAGCTTTTAATCAGTCTAAAGTTCGTGTTTTAAGCAGAGAGCCAAAATCTGTGATTTTGTGCGAATCGCTTACTACTCTGACGAAAGGAAGAGTAGTTTCATAATAAATCTAAGAAGCTTTGATAAACTCGTACCTCAAACATATCAAACCTTCTAAGATTTTCTAAAAACACTTCACTAAGACTGATAAAAAAGTTTTTAAAAGTGCCTTCAGTTTTGGCATCATATTCCTACGTATAAGTTAAATTTAAACTGTGCTTATCTATAAATTTTAAATATTATGAAGCAATGATATTTTTATGAGGTTTTAGGAATAATAATAAGGAATGGTATTATAGTTTAACTTAGAATCTCATTATAGGTATTCCTAAAGAATAAAAAGGAGAGGAAAAAATATATGAAGTTAGTATCGTGGAATGTTAATGGGATTAGGGCTTGTGTTCAGAAAGGGTTTTTAGAGTATTTTAAAGAAGTAAATGCAGATATTTTTTGTATTCAGGAAAGTAAATTGCAAGAAAATCAAATAAATTTAGAATTAGAAGGATATTATCAGTACTGGAACTATGCAGAGAAAAAAGGATATTCAGGTACTGCTGTATTTAGTAAAATAAAGCCTATTAATTGCAGCTATGGTATAGATAAAGATGAACACGATAAAGAAGGACGAGTTATTACTCTAGAGTTTAGTGATTTTTATCTTGTAACAGTATATACTCCTAATTCACAGGAAAAACTAGCAAGACTTGATTATAGAATGCAGTGGGAGGATGATTTTAGGGCTTATATAAAAAGATTAGATGAAACTAAACCTGTAGTCTTATGTGGAGACTTAAACGTAGCTCATAAGGAAATAGACCTTAAAAATCCTAAGAATAATAGAAAAAATGCAGGGTTTTCTGATGAAGAAAGAAATAAATTTACAGAATTTTTGACTGCAGGATTTATAGATACATATCGTTATTTTTATCCAGATAAAGAAGGTATGTATTCTTGGTGGTCTTATAGATTTAATGCAAGAGCTAATAATGCAGGATGGCGTATAGATTATTTTTGTGTATCAGAAAAGCTAAAGGAAAGACTTGTTAGTGCAGATATTCATACAGAAGTATTTGGATCAGATCATTGTCCTATTGAATTGGTTATAGAGTAAAAATTACATATATGGGTACGCAGTGGAAACTTAAATTATACTCCGGAATATGTTGACAAACTTCAGCACGTTAAAAACTTTTAATCAGTCTAAAGCTCGTGTTTAAGAAAAACTAAGAACCTTATATAAACTCGCTATGCTCAAACATATATAAGGTTCTAAGATTTTCTAAAGCACTTCGCTAAGACTGATAAAAAAGTTTTTAAATGTGCCTTCAGTTTTGTCAACATATTCCTACGTATAATTTAAGTTTCCAGTTTATAACCCTATATGAATAATTATTATTGAAAAGTAAGTATTTTATGTAGAAGGAGATAAAGTATGTATTATACACTAATTGCAACGGCAACTTTTGGGTTGGAATCTGTTGTGGCAAATGAATTGAAGGAATTAGGATATGAGGATTTAAAAGTAGAGAATGGTAGAGTAACCTTTGAAGGTGATGAGAGAGATATTGTAACATGTAATATGTGGCTTAGAACTGCAGATAGAGTTTTGATAAAAATGGCGGAATTTGAGGCCAAAACTTTTGAGGATTTATTTCAAGGTACTTTAGCTGTAGACTGGGGAAGCATAATGACTGAGGATGCTTTTATGCATGTGGAAGGTAAGTCTGTAAAATCAACTTTGTTTAGCGTACCTGATTGCCAATCTATAGTAAAAAAAGCTATCATTGAGGCTATGAAGAGGAAATATAAAAAGGATTGGTTTAGTGAGGATGGGCCAAGATACAGAGTAGAGGTCGGGATTTTAAAAGACATAGTTACTTTAACGTTGGATACGTCAGGGACAGGATTACATAAAAGAGGATATAGAGAGAATGCTGGAGGAGCACCTATTAAGGAAACCCTTGCTGCAGCATTGGTATTATTAAGCAAGTGGGAACCTTCAAGAGTATTGGCAGATCCAATGTGTGGCTCTGGTACTATTGCTATTGAGGCGACACTTATTGGTAAAAACATAGCACCAGGTCTAAATAGAAGTTTTGCTTCAGAAAACTGGCCACTAATATCAAAAAATATCTGGGATGAAAGTAGAAAATATGCAGTAAATGCTGTAAATGATAAAGATGTTAAAATATTGGCTTCAGATATGGACGGTAGAGTAATTAAAACAGCTAGAGAAAATGCAAAAAAAGCAGGAGTAGAGGAATGTATAGAATTTCAAAAAATGCCTATGCAGGATTTTAGTTCCAAAAAAAGATATGGATTTATAATTACTAATCCACCTTACGGTGAGCGATTAGGAGAAGTTAAAGAGGTAGAAAAACTTTATAAGGATATGGGTGAGATTTTTGAAAAACTTAAGGATTGGTCCTATTTTGTTATTACTGCTCATCCAGAATTCCAAAAGTATTTTGGAAAGAATGCTGATAAAAATAGAAAGCTATATAATGGTAGATTGAAGTGCTATTATTATCAATATATAGGAGCAAAACCTGAGAAAAAATATTATGAAAAGTAAATTAGACAACTAAAAATATTAAAGATACATGATTCTAAAGGACTAGAAACATGTATCTTTATTTTTAATTAATTTGCTCTATTTTAGGTTTTTCAGGGTCAACATATACAGTCTTATTTGTATAGTATATTACCATGCCTGGTTTAGAACCACTAGGTTTATGCACATTCCTAATTTCGGTGTAGTCCACTGGTACCTTTGAGGATTCTTTGGCCTTACTATAAAAAGCGGCTAGCATGGCTGCTTCTTCTAAAGTCTGGTCAGGAAGGTTTCCAAAGTTTTTTATTATAACATGAGATCCGGGTATATTTTTTGTATGTAGCCATATATCTCTTTTATCAGCAAATTTTAAAGTTAAATAATCATTTTGGATGTTATTTTTGCCAACATATATTTCTATTCCATCACTAGATAAAAATTTCATAGGTTTTGTTGGTTTTATCTTTTTATTGTTTGATTTTTTAAATTTTATATATCCTGTCTCCATTAATTCACGCTTGATTTCATCAATACTCTCATAATCTTCAACATTCTTTATATTAGTTAAAACTGAGAGTAAATATTCTAATTCTTGTTCTGCTATATTAAGTTGTATCTTAGATGCCTCTTCGGTTTTTTTAAATTTATTATATTTTTTAAAATAGCTTTGAATATTTTCAGATGGAGTTTTGTTAACATCAAGCTTTATATTTATATATTCCATATCTTCACTATAGTAATTTTGTAAGCTTACTTCAGTATCACCTTTTTTAATACTATATATATTTGCCGTTAACAACTCGCCATACATTTTATATATATCCTTGCTATTACATTCTTCTAAACTATTCTTCAATATTTCAATCTTTTTATAGCATCTTTCAATATTTGAATTTATTAGTTTTTGTAAGTCGGAACTCTTATTACTAAGTCTATCAGACTTATCTTTTTCGTGGTAAAATTCTTCAAGTTGTTCAGATGGAGAGTTAAATATTTTTTCATCACAGTGATTTAAACTTGTAAGGCGTATACAATAAAAATCTTTTGGCATTCCATCTTCTATATATGATACAAAATTAAAATCCTTATGAAGTATTGTATTGAAAATTTCTGTTGAGAAGCTATATAAGCTATTTAAGTTATCAACAGATAAAGCTGTATTACAATTATTAAATCTATAATATAATTCTTTAGAAAACTGAGAGCTTACACCAGTAAAAATTTTCGAAAATAAGTTTTTATCCAGTTTTATATTGTCATCAATAATGTAATTTTTAAAACTTTCCAAATTAAAATTAAAAGGTGATAATTTATTTGAAACTGGAGGAAAAACATAATTTATACCAGGGTAAATACATCTTACAGTATTTATTTCTGGTGTTATATGTTTTATGCTATCCATAATAATGTTATCTCTCTGGCGAACTAAAGTGATATTACTGTGACGTCCCATAATTTCCACTACTAGAGTATAAATACTGTTAAAACCTAACTCATCAGTACTTTCAAAATCTAAGAACACTACTCTATCAGTATCTAGCTGTCGTATATCTACTAATTTACCTGTATTAAGATATTTTCTTAATACCATACAAAACATAGGTGGTTGTAATGGATTCACCTTACTAATTTTTGTAAGGTGAATTTTTGGATAAACTGAACTGGAACTAATTAGTAATTTATAAGTTTTTCTTTGATTTTTTATTGATATTACTATTTCATCCTTTTCAGGTTGATTTATTTTTTCTACTCTTCCATCTAATATAGAATCTTTAAATTCTTGTATTATGCTGTGTATAAAAATACCATCTAAAGCCATGGATATCATCCTTTCATCAATGAATTAAAGAGGTATGTAAAATTGGTTTTGAATGAACAGTTCAATTTTAAATTATATCATTTAAAATTTTTAAAATAAAGTTAATAATTTTATTGATAAAAACTTTATGTAGTAGTAAACTTATTATTAGTTTTATCATATTACTTTAAGAAAAGGTGGATTGCTGTTATGAAATTTACAAAAATGAATGGTACTGGAAATGATTTTATAGTTATAGATGATAGAGAAAACATCTTTTTACATAAAGAAAAAGATCTTGCAAGAAAGCTTTGTGATAGGCATTTTAGTATTGGTGGTGACGGAATATTAATTGTAAGAAACAGCGAAATTGCTGAAACACAAATGATAATAATGAACGTGGATGGGTCTTACGCCACCATGTGTGGTAATGGTATAAGATGTTTTGCAAAATATGTGTGGGATGAAGGTATAGTGAAGAAAAATCCTATAAAGATAGAAACTGGAGATGGCATAAAAGAAGCCTTTCTAATTATGGAAAATAACGTTGTACAAGAAGTAAAGATAGATATGGGATTACCTTCCTTTGAGCCAAAGCTCGTACCTGCAGAATTTTCTGAGGAAATTATAAATACGCAAATAAAAATAAATTCAAAAGAATATAATATAACATCAATGCTTATGGGGGTGCCACATACTGTTATATTCGGGAAGCTTGACGATTATGATGTAGAAGAAGGTAAAGCTATAGAAAAGTATGAAAAGTTTCCTATAGGAACTAATGTTAACTTTTGTGAGGTTATAGATCATAAAAAAGTTGATGTAAAGACTTGGGAGAGGGGGGCCGGTCCTACTTTAGCTTGTGGAACTGGAAGTTGCGCCTGTGTTATAGCGGCCAATAAGTTGGGTTTAACTGGAAGAGAAGTGGAAGTTCAAGTACCAGGTGGAAAACTTTTTATAGAAATAAAAGACAGTGGTGTATTTATGACTGGTCCAGCAGTAGTTTCTTTTAAAGGGGAATTAGAAGTTTAAATGAAAATGCCAATAAAAACTGCATTATTAATAGTTGTTGTTATCATGACTTTAAGCTCTACTTCTTGTAACAATAAGAAGCAAAAAGTTGAAGAAGTAAAGGATTTACCTCAATACTCTTATGTTACTGCTATAGAAAATAAAAACCAGGAAGATGATGCTTTTAGAGTAGAAAATAAGAGTTTATACAAAATAGGTAATGTGGAAAATATCTTGGATATGGTTTATAATGTTAACAACTCTACCTTTGTATATTCTGTTAGTACACAAAATAAAGAAACCTTTAATGAGAATAAGATCGAAATAATCAAAAATAAACAAAAAGTGGAACTAGAGGACTTTTACAGTGCTAAAGATTTAAGGTTAAACATATATGGTGACAAGTTGGCATTCAGAACTTTTAAAAGTCAATCAATAACAAGTGCTGAAGGCATGAAAATTTATGATATAAATGATAGAAGGTATTTACAGCTGAAATCTAAAGTTTTAGTTTCTGGAGACTTATACCAGTGGATTGATGAAAATAAAATAATATACTATGGAAATATTGAGGGAGAAAAAAGCTCTAGTAAAATATATGTATATGATTTTACACGGGATAAGGAAGATATATATATTGAAAATATAAAAGGATACTGCATGTATTTTGCCCTAATTGATAATAATGTTTTAATATTAACAAAACAAGGTGAAAATACAGCTTTAAGTTACTATGATAGTGCAAAAAATAGTATTCAATATATAGATAGTAACATTGAGGATATATACAGCTCTGTAGTTAATAAAAGTAATGGAGATGTTTACTTATTAGGCAGTGGGGATGAAGGAAAAGTATCTCTATATAGATTTTCCCATAATAAGTTTCAAATAGAAAGACTTACTTATGATTTTCCTAATATAATAGATGAAAATTCAGGAATAGCTATGGATACTAAGGGAAACATATATTTTTGCGGTACTGACAACTTAGATGGAAATGATAAAAAAGATGTATTCCTATATGATATAAATGAAAGATCAATAAACTTGATTTCAACACATGAAGGGAAATACAATCTTTATAATGATGTGAAACTAAATAATATGTAAATTATGCGATACTAATTTGTAAAATAAGGATAGGCTTTAGTTATTATAAAGCCTATTCTTATTTTTTTGAAATTGAGGCCTGGCTATATTACCGCCACTGAAGCCTTAATCCTCATATATTATAAATTCATTTATTCCTATAGTATTAGCGTAATCTTTACACATCTGTACTTGATTTTCAATACTTTCACCTTTACTAGTAAATTTAGACTTCCTGGAATATATAGCTGCTTTTATTGGTATCACGTCCTTTCTACTATATATGATATTATAAAGTATTATTTATAGCCATAAAAGTAAATATTATTAGGTTAAAAAGTAAAATTTAGTTTATATTTAAAGGAATTTATGTTAGTTTATAGAATTATTTACTAAGAAAGTATATTTGATTAAAGAAGGGAGATTTACAAATGCATATGTATAAGTTAGTTACCTAATAAAATATATTGACCAAGGACATACTAGTAAAAAAAATTTTAATAGGAGTGTGGTTAAATGAGTGGTATAAAAGATTTATACGGCGTTTTAAAAGGAAAGGTTTGTGAATATGATGAAGGTGATTCTAGAACTGATTTTTATAGCCCACATGTATATTTGTATGTAGAATGCAAGAATAAAAAGTATAAAATTGCAGTTAATACAAAATCTTCAGCCAAAATTACAATCAATAATAATAAAGTTCCAAATGACCTTTTATATATTGCTGATTCTAATTTTAATGCTGAACAAATCACTAACTTGCAAAAGTTGGAACAAGGGTTTTTCCCTATAAAACATCATAATAAATTTGTTACCACTGACTCTGATTATAAACCTCAGGAAATAGCCATAGATTTTATACGTAGTAACCTATTTAATCCCTGTGATATGATTATAGTACCTTCAGATAAATCAGGACCTGACAATGATTTAGCTGATTTCTTTAAAAAACATTTAGATACTGAGGAGTGTAAAAAATATGCAAATATATATGTATATGGAGGTCATTTTGATAATGGATTAGGTCTGCATGAAGTTCATATGAATCAAGGCAGTATTGGTAAATTTGAAGATTCAAATGGAGTGTACCAAGATGGTTGCATTTTATTAGAATATCCTGGTGATCATTGGGAGGCAATTTTCTTAGCATTCCAATCTCAATCATGGTGTACTGACAACAAAACCGGTAATTCAACAAAAAATTGTTTTATATATGACCATAAGACAAATAAAAAGATATGTGATATAGATAGGTGAAATTATTTCTAAAATAAAAAAGTAATATAAAATTGATCATTAATCATTGTTTAAACCCTTTCTCTACCTAGATTTGTTTTAGCGAACTAATTATACCCCGATTTTAAGGATTTTTCTATGATTTTTGATCTTTTTTTGTTTTGTGTTAATATCTATATATTAAGTGTCCATACGTCAGGATCACAATAAGTCTGGATGATGCTAAGGCAGAAGGATATGATTTTTTTAGTGTTTGTAATCCGCCAAAATAGAAAAAGCCTTTTTAATTCTCTAATTTTTATTGAACTAAAGGATTCATTAATTATCACCTTGAAATCTATCATATTTTTTATTGCATAGTTGTTTTTTATAGATAACAATCCATCTAAGTAATCATTTCCTGTATTTAAATATCGAAATGATGAATGCAATGTATCTGAAATTTTTTCTTTCTCCCTTAGATCTCTAAGTTCAATAAGAAATATATATTGCATTATCGATGAATCATAATAGTTCTCCTGTTTTTTTTGAAAACTTAAATAAAATTGTTTAAAAATATCAAGAGTGGACAAAATCAAAATATGATAATCGTAGCGAAATGAGGGAAATAGACTTTATATGATTGAGAGTATGAAAATAGATAGAGTAGATTTAGAAAATACAATAATTAATAATAAAAGCTTAATGCTGTTGCCAGAAAAGATTGTTATTGAAAACAAACTTATAGCCTTTAATGAAGTAGATAACAATTTATATGTTGCAATTAGTGAAGAACCCAGTATCTCATTAATTGAAGAATTAAGATTTATTTCGGGGAAAAATATTAAGTTATTCTTTGTAGAGCAAAGTCAAATTGTTAAAGTAATAAATAACTACTATCGTAAATATAGCCTGCAAGATGATGTGGAAATTATTACAACAAACCACAAAAATTATCCCACTGAAAATTATGAGGAAAACTTGGTAAATGTGAAAGAAGACTATGAAGAAGCACCTACTATTAAAATTACAAATTCACTAATAAGTGCAGCTATATACAAAAATGCCAGTGATATTCATATAGAACCAGGTCAAGATAGTTCTTTAATAAGATTTAGAATAGACGGTATTATAACGAAATACATGCCACTACCTATGAAAATATATATTACTGTTTGTACTAGAATCAAAGTAATGGCTTCCATGGATATTGCAGAGAGGAGAATGCCCCAAGATGGCAAAATAAAGTATATGCTGGATGATAAAAATTATGACTTAAGAGTATCAACCCTACCAACAATTTATGGTGAAAAAATAGTCATAAGGATCTTATATAAGTCTAAAAAAATGCAACATCTAGATTCTTTGGGGTTTAGTGAAAAAGATGTAAAAATGGTTAGATCGATGATATACAAACCCAATGGATTAATTCTTGTAACAGGTCCCACTGGAAGCGGAAAAACTACAACTCTATATTCCATGTTAAATTCTTTAGACAAGAAAAAGAAAAACATTGTTAGCATAGAAGATCCAGTAGAATATACTTTATCAAATATAAACCAAGTTAACGTAAATACTAAGATTGGTTTTACTTTTGCGGAAGGTTTAAGAAGTATATTAAGACAAGATCCAGATGTAATAATGGTTGGAGAAATAAGAGATGAAGAAACCGCACAGATTGCTGTAAGAGCTGCTATTACTGGTCATCTAGTTATTACTACTCTTCATACCAGTGATGCTGCTGAATCTATATTAAGACTAGAAGACATGGGGATACCATCTTATTTTCTTAAAGATGCATTAGTTGGAATTGTAGCTCAAAGATTAGTTAGAAAAATTTGTCCATATTGTAAAAATGCTTACGAGCCATCAGAACATGAAAGACAACAGCTTAACTTAACTTTAGGGAATAAGCTTTATAAAGGAAATGGATGTTGGAGATGCAGTGATACTGGCTATAACGGTAGAACTGCAATATATGAAATAGTAGATATGAAAAAATTTAGAAATAAAACTGAAAATTATGAAAGAATTGAAGCGTTAAGAAGACGTGATGTAGAGGATGAAACCAGTTCTATGAAAAATAATTGTATAAACCTTGTGAAAAATGGCATAACATCATATGAAGAATTTATGAGAATACATATAGATAGCATTGAAAGGAGCAGTTAACATTATTAAATATAGAGCAATAGATCTTAATGGTAATAAGATAAAAGGCAAGTATGAATCAAATAACATAGAAGAACTTAATAACATATTGAGAAAAAGCGGATATTTTTTACTAAAAATTAACAAAGAAAAAAATATTTTAGAAAACATACACAATGGTAAAGCTGGATATAAAGAAATTAGCATAATTTGTAGGGGATTAAGTTCAATGTTAAGTGCTGGAATTACTATAACAAAAGCTATAAATATAGTAGCTTTTCAATGTAATAAAAAAAGTTTAAGAGAAAGCCTTAATAATATTGAAAGAAATCTATCAAAAGGAGAAAGCTTATACAATAGTTTTAAGAGGAAGGAAGATATATATCCGCTATTTATGGTAGAAATGATAAATATAGGAGAAATTAGTGGAAGATTAGATCAGGTATTGGAAAAGTTATCGCAATATTATGAAAAAGAATACAGAACACGTATGAAGATAAGATCAGCTTTATGTTATCCAACTATAATACTTTTCCTTTCTATAAATATAACTTTTTTTCTTATGATAGAAATTGTACCTGAATTTATGAAGGTTTTAGAATCTTCTGGTGGAGAGGTTCCAATTATTACTGAAATGATGCTGCAGTTATGCATTTTAATCAAAACAAATTTCTTTTCTATGGCTATATCTTTATTCATATTTTTAACCTTAGTATATTTCATGTACAAGAAGAACAAGTTTAAGACTTATTTAGATAAATTTAAAATTAAAATACCCATTATTCGAACTTTTTATAATAGGTTATTACTAATAAGGATTTCTAATATTATGTCTATACTATTATATTCTGGCTTTACAATCATAAAAACTTTAGAAGTAACTAATAGTGTTTTGGACAACAGTATTGTGAAAAAAAAGCTTTATGAATGTACTGAAAATATAAAGAATGGAGAGTCCATATATTCATCCTTCCATAAGTATTGCTTGGGAAATAATTTGTTTCTATCAATGGTTAAAATTGGGGAAGAAGCGGGAAATTTGGATTATATGTTATCAAAAGTACAGGAAATATTAGAAGATGAACTAGAGGAAAATTTAAAAAAACTTGTAACTTTAGTAGAGCCTATAACTATTGTTTTATTAGCAGCATTTGTAGGTATATTTGTTATAGCAGGATTTTTACCAATAGTTAACATAATGGATTCTATAAATTGAGCCAATCAAAGGTGAGCAGATTTCAATCACTGCTTGTAGTGGAGAAAGTTTTAGGGGTGGTAGTCAAATGAATAAAATTAGTATTAATACGTTATTAATACGGAGGATAATATGTTAAAGTCGAAAAGAATTTATAAAAAATCAGGTTTTACTTTAATTGAACTTATGTTAGTAGTCACAATCATTTTTGTTCTAATGGGATTTTTAGTCCCGAAGGTTTCTTCTTATCAGGAAAAAGTTAAGAATATAAAGGCTATTAATACAGCAAAGCAAATACAAACAGCTGCTATGGCTAGTTATGGTGATAACCAGGGTAAATTTGTTTCAGATGATGTAGTGGAGAATATTAATGCTCTCACTTCTGCAGAAAGTATAGACATTGAATCTTCAAGTGAGGATCAAAACATATCTGTTAACTATGAAAGTGATAAGAAAACTTACACTGTACAAGTAGATGCAGATGAAAATACATATATAGTGTTATTAGGAGATGTGCAGATATATCCTAAGTTATCTAGTGATGAATAAACATAAAGGATTCACTTTTATAGAACTTATAATAGTGCTAAGCATACTTTGTACTATATTTAGTATGAGTTTAGTAAACATAGGTGGGTATAGTAAGCTGCAAAACAGTATTGATGTTGATGTGTTTAGTAATGATGTAGTTAACTTTATAAATAATTCAAAGTCATATTGTAGAGACAATAATATTGGTGGGTATATATATTTCGATACTAATAAAAATTCCGTAAGTTTTATTTGTGGATTAAAAAAAATATATACTTTAAATTTACCAGATAAATTTACTTTGAATATAGTACGCCCTGGAAACAAAATAAAAATTGATAACAGAGGCATAACCTCAGATGCATGCACAATTAGATATAAAGATAGAAAAGGAAAACCCCATTATATTACAATGAGTGTAGGAACTGCATATGTTGAAATTAAAAATTAAAAAGGGGCTTACCCTTATAGAAGTGCTGTGTAGTATTACAATCTTTTCAATAATAATTCTATTAATAATATCCATACAATTAAGTAGTATAAAAATAAAAAAATACAGCAACGATATTTACAATTATTCTATATTTATGGAAGAACTTAAAAATGTAATTATAAATAATACCTCTTATGAAGAGTTAAAGAATATCAGTTTAGAAAATAAGTATTTTATTTCAAAAGAAAATATTAGAATAGAAAAAATTAAAGAAATAGGAATTACTAATATATTTGTAAGTAATATTGAAAAACAGGAACCATATTTAGTAATAAATATAGAAGGAGATGAAGTATTGAAAGTAAAGTTAGAATTACATACGAAACCTTTAAAAAAAGAAAAAGTCATGGAGTGTGAGTTCTATAAAGGTACATATAAGAGATAAGTGCAATGTAAAAAAAGGTTTTACATTGATAGAAATTTTATTGGCATCAAGTTTAATAGGAATTGTAACTGTTACTCCCATAAGCATAGTTTATAAATATACAAAAATTCATAGAACACAAATAAATAATAGTAGAGAATCTTTTTATATAAATGAAGGGTTTATGATAATTGAGCATGAAATTAGCAGTGCCAAATATGTAAAAATAAAAGATAACATAATTATTTTAAGAAGATACGATAATAGTAATTTTGACTATATAAGAGTTGACAAAGATTCCGATGTTATAATTTCTTATGGTTCATTATACTCTTCTACAACAAATAACATATTAAAAAATGCTAAAAATTTTAAAGCTGAAGGTGTTGGTCAAGTAGTATATATCACTATTGAGACAAGAGGAGGAGATATTTATAAAAGATGCTTACCATTAGAAAGAAAAAAAGTAGAAGAGGATTTATATTAATATACGTTTTATTTATTGGATGTATTTGCATTTCTATAGTTTCAGTGGGTTATAAGATGGAGTTTGCAAAACGAGATAACACTATAAAACTGCGAAATAATGCTACCAAAGTTGATAAACTTCAGAAAAGTAGAGAATATCTATTGAATGAATTAGATAAATATATACATAACAATATAAATAATTTAAGCAGTGAAGAAATACAAAATTACTTTAATGCATCAAATGATTTTAAAGTGATTTATGAAGGCTCATACATTATCTACATTAAAGATAAAAATTGTTTTTTATTAAAACATTATCTAAACAATAAATTTTGTAAGGAAGAATTATATGAATATAAGATTACTAATAAAGGTTTAGTATATGGATGTATAGATTATTCATTTAAAGAAGGAGAAATAAAGTGATTAGAAGAAGGGCTGTGTTAGAAATTAGTGAGGAAAAGTTAACTTACAGAGAAATATCTAAAAAAAATATTTTATCCAAGGGAAAAGTTATCAGTTTCCATGGTGAAACTGAAATTGCTAAAAATAACTTTGGTAAGCTTATAGTTAACTTGAAAGATAAAAACTTATCTATAGTCGTTAATGACGAAGAAGTATATATAAAGTTAATTACTATACCAAGAGTACCTAAAGAAAGGATTTATTTTATTATAAAAAATGAGCTTGCATATAGATTTAAAAATGTTAGTAACATAATATTTTCATACCAGATTGTGCATCATAAAAAAGATAAATTGGAAGTTATGGTATTTTGCCTAAATTGGAATAAATCAAATTTAATCAATAGATTTGCTGAAGAAGGCATAAGAATAGAAAAACTGGTTCCTGTGCAATTTCACATAATAGATAACTACAGTAAAAGAATTAAGGAAAAAGAGTACGGTATTATTTTTTTACGAGAAAAAAGTTTGTATTTTGTAGGATGTGTTGAAAATAAGATGATTACTAACAAAGTGATCAGTATTTACGACAATTTACAAGACAATATATTTATAGATGAATTAGAGAAATTTAAGATTAAATGTAGTGTTTTTGGTTTTGAAAATGAATTGACAAATTTATTCTTCTTAAATTTTCCGTATAAAGAGTTGGTTAATAGTTTATCTGAGTCTTATAATTGTAACTATTTAGAATATAACGAAATGGATGTATTAAGGTAAAAATAGATGAATAGATTAAACTTTTTACCACAATGGTATTTAGAAAAACAGAATAATAAGAATAAAAAGATTATAAATGTGATAATTATTACACTTTTTATTATAAACATGGCTCTTATAGAATCTCTTATATTTAATATTGATAAAAATAAGAAATTAGATAACCAAGTTAAGCAAAATGCTGCTTCAATAAAAAATAATTCTAGATTAAATTTTAAAAAAATGGATAATAAAAATAAAACTTTAGAAAATCTTATGTTTTTATTAAATTATATTTTGCTAGATAAAGATTTTCAGCAGATCAACATAGAAAATAGTGACGTAACCATGTACTATGATGGAATTGAAAATTTTATGCATATGATTATAAGTATGGAGAAAGAGGATAAATTCTCTATAAAGAATTTATTGTATACTGATGAAAATCATGGGAAGAAAATGGTGAAAATTTTATTAAAATTAAAATAGTGGGAGTATTTATGTTTATTAGAAAAAAATATATTTCTTTTATAATATTACTGTTGATTATTTTTATAACATTAATCCTTCAGAATTTAAGTGTTATAAAAAAAATCAACAATAATGAAGATAAGTTAATAGCAGAAAAGAATAAAAAAAATAGTTCAAAGGTTTTTGGATATGAAGATATAATTAAAGCACTTGATATTGATAACAACATAAAAATTAAACAAATAAGTCAGCAAAAAGATACTGATATAGTTACTGCTAATGTTGAAATTTCTGAGGATATACTTAAAATTAGAGAATTATTGCAGAATATTCAGCAAAAAGAGAATTTTGATAGTTTAAATAAAATTGAAATAAAAAAAGATAATAATAACACGGTAAGTGTAAAAGCAGATGTAAATTTTATAAAAAACAAATAACAGGATTTTGGTGCCTTAAAAAAGTTATGGCGATGAATTAATAATATTTGCAAATAATCACAAGTTTTGATAAAATAACATTGTTCCATTGGGGCTACGGCAATATTATATGACAATTACATAAGTTTTTACTGTTTTAAGAATAATAATTACAAAAATTGGAGAAAGTAATAATGTGTATTGTACCTGACATAAATATGGTGGTAAAATAAAGTGTTTATGGGGGTAAAGT
This sequence comes from Clostridium sp. DJ247, assembly GCF_014231265.1. Lineage (NCBI taxonomy): Bacteria > Bacillati > Bacillota > Clostridia > Eubacteriales > Clostridiaceae > Clostridium > Clostridium sp. DJ247. The sequence goes on from NZ_JABAIW010000016.1 coordinate 17,431, forward strand.
AAAATGTTTAATGAAAGAATTAAAAAGTTAAGAGAAGCAATGAATAATAAAAAGTTAGACGCTGTGCTTTTAGTTGGAGACCATAATAGAAACTATCTAAGTGGATTTACAGGGAACGAAAGTTATTCATTGATAACATCTGATAAAGCATTTTTTATCACAGACTCGAGGTTTATAGAACAGGCTAAGCAACAGGTAGAAGCATATGAAGTAATTGAATATAGTAAAAATAGTACTTTTATAGATTCTCTATCTGAACTACTTAATAAAAATAATATAAATACATTGGGTTTTGAAGAAAACATACTTTCCTTCAGCGCATATAGTACTTATAAACAAAAACTAAATTGTACTCTTATTCCTATGGAAGGTATGGTTGAGGAAATAAGAATAATTAAGGATGACAGTGAGTTAAAACTTATAAAAGGTGCTGCAGAAATTGCAGATAAAGCTTTTGAGTATATAATTAAATATATAAAGCCTGGTATGACAGAAAAAGAAATAGGGCTAGAGATAGAATTCTATATGAAAAAGTTAGGTGCTAGTGATTTGTCTTTTCCGTCCATTGTGGCATCAGGAGCTAGATCAAGTTTACCTCATGGAGAAGCTACTAACAAAACTGTTAATAAAGGTGAATTTTTAACTCTTGATTATGGCTGTATTTATAATGGGTATTGTTCAGATATGACTAGAACCATAGTAATAGGAGAACCAACTACGAAAATGATAGATGTTTATAATACCGTATTAGAGGCACAACAATTGGCTCTAAAAGCTTTTAAGCCAGAAATCCCTGCTGTAGATGTTGATAAAGTTGCAAGGGATTACATTAAACAAAAGGGCTATGGAGATTATTTTGGTCATAGTCTTGGTCATGGAGTTGGGAGAGAAATTCATGAATCACCAGTGATTGGATATAGAAATCACAAAAAGTTGAAAGTTGGCATGGTGGTTACAGACGAACCAGGTATATATATACCAAACTTTGGTGGGGTAAGAATAGAGGATTTACTAGTAATTACTGAAAATGGATGTGAAACTTTATCTAAATCACCAAAAGAACTTATGTGCATAGGGTAGCTATATGATTGCCTGAAAAGGTTAAGTATAAATGAATTTAATATATTTTTGGAGGGATACATAAATGATATCAGCAGGAGATTTAAGAAAAGGAACTACTTTTGAATTAGATGGACAAGTGTTTACTGTAGTAGATTTCCTTCATGTAAAACCAGGTAAAGGTGCTGCTTTTGTTAGAACGAAACTTAGAAATGTTAAAACAGGTTCAGTTACAGATACAACTTTCAATCCAACTGCAAAGCTTCAAGAAGCAGTTATAGAAAGAAAAGAAATGCAATACTTATATTCAGATGGCGAACTATATTACTTTATGGATCAAGAAACATATGAGCAAATTCCTTTAAATCACGAAAAAGTTGAAGATGCTATAAAATTCTTAAAGGAAAATATGTTTGCTGTAATAAAGTTTTATAAAGGGGATGCATTCTCAGTAGAAGCTCCAAACTTTGTTGAACTAGTTGTAACTCAAACAGATCCAGGTGTAAAAGGAAACACAGCTACAAATGTTTTAAAACCTGCAACAGTTGAAACGGGAGCAATAGTTCCAGTACCTATATTTGTAAATGAAGGTGAAACTATAAGAATAGATACAAGAACTGGAGAATATATGGAAAGAGTTTAAGGAATACTAATGGCAAAATAGATTTAAGGATGTGATTAGATGAATTCAATAAATTCAAAGGTCTCCTATCTTAGCGGATTAATAGATGGATTAGATATTGATAGGGATACCAAGGAAGGAAAAATCTTGGTTGAAGTTGTCAATGTATTAAAGAGTATAGCACAAGAAATTACAGAAATTGCAGAATCTCAAAAGGATATGCAGCATTATATTGATGCAATAGATGAAGATTTGACCGATCTACAAGATGAGTTTTATGACAGTGATTATAACTTATGTGAAGACGAAGGAAACAATTTTGTGCAATTAGAATGTAAAGATTGTGGCGATACTGTGTATGTTGATAAAGATATTATGAGCCAGGGAGAAGAAATAACATGTCCTAATTGCCATAACAAAATATCCTTAGAATAATCATAAGGTAAAAAACCGTGTAAATGTAATATACATTTACACGGTTTTTTGTTTTGCAAAGATTTTTATAATAAATATTTATTTTTTAGGAATAATTTTAGTAAAACAAAAATACAGATTAATATAAAGAAAGGAGATGAGAAAGATAGATACAAAAGAAATATTTAATATATTACCACAAACCATTAAAGATGCAATTGAACATGTATCTAACATAGAGAAGCTTCAAGAGATAAGGATAAGAGCAGACAAGCCTCTAATGTTTCAAATAGGTAACAAAGAAATTATTCATAAATATATACCTGAATTTGATGATTTTAAATTTATAATTCAAAGAATAAGTAATTATTCTATTTATGCTTTTGAAGAAGAAATAAGACAAGGGTATATAACTACTAAAGGTGGGCATAGAGTTGGAATATGTGGAAGATGTATTATAGAAAAAAATCAAATAAAGACCATAAAAAATATTGCATCTCTTAATATTAGGATATGTAAAGAAATTTTAAACTGTTCAGATGATATAATGACACATATTTTAAAAGACAATGAGGTAATGAATACTATAATAATATCTCCCCCCAAATGTGGAAAAACAACTTTAATTAGAGACATAGCAAGAAACATTTCTAACGGTATAGAAAATACAGATTTTAAGGGCCGAAAAGTTTGTATAATTGATGAAAGAAGTGAAATAGGTGCTTGCTTTAATGGAATACCACAACTTAATGTAGGTCTTAGAACAGATATTTTAGATAGCTGTCCTAAAAGTGAAGGTATAATCATGGCAATAAGAAGTATGTCTCCTGATGTTATTGTATGTGATGAAATAGGAACTAACAAAGACATTGAAAGTATTTTAACTGCCTTAAATTCAGGGGTTGGCTTAATTACTACAATTCATGGATATGATGTAGAAGACTTATTTAATAGACCAGTTTTTAAAGATATTATAGATAACAAAGTATTTCAAAGAGCTGTGATTTTGAGTAATAGAAGGGGAGTAGGCACCGTAGAGTATATATATGATTTTAATAACAAAAGTATAGTATGGAGGGGATAACATGATAAGGGTATTAGGCTGTATTATAATTTTATTTGCCTCCACTGGAATAGGTTTTATCTATAGTGAAAGCTTTAAAAAAAGAACAGCACAATTAAATGAATTTCAAAGATGCATTTATCAACTTCAAAATGAAATTATATACACACACACACCATTGCCAAAGGCTATATCAAACATAGCTGAAAAAAGTGTACATCCTGTAAAGTTAGTATTTGATGAAATTTCATCCTTACTATGTTCAAATGTTGTAGATACTGTTTATGAGGCTTTTTATAAAGTATTTAGTAATAAGCAGAGTATTTTAAATCTTAAGGGTGAAGATATTAACGTTATATTAGATCTTGCAAAAAATCTTGGTGAATCTGATCTGGAGGGACAAAAAAAAATATTTACATTATCCTTGGAAAATCTAAAAAAACAAATTAAGGATTCAGAGCTTTCAATGAAGAATAATGTAAAAATGTATAGATACTTAGGATTTTCATTAGGGGCTATGTTAGTCATAGTTTTAATATAAATCATACAATCTAATGTTTATAAAAGGGGGAACTTAAATGTTAGATATAAGCTTAATATTTAAAATTGCAGGTCTTTCAATTCTTATTATTGTTCTTGATAAGGTACTTAAAAGCATGGGAAAAGATGAATATGCTGTTGTAACTAATTTGGCTGGAATAGTTATGATATTGATGCTTGTAATAAACTTAGTAGGAAAACTATTTTCTACAGTGAGAACTATGTTTCAACTTTAGGAGGATCTCATGGATGAAATAGTAAAAATAGTAGCCTTTGCATTCATAGCTTTATTTATTGTTTTAATTTTTGAGGGACGAAGAGATGATTTGACTGTCCCTATAAGTATAGCTGTAGGTGCAATTATATTTTTATTTATGGTAAGTAAAATTACAGCTGTGCTGCAATTTATCCAAGAATTAGCTATAAAATCTAATATTGACTTTGTATATTTAACAACTGTATTTAAAATACTTGCAATCGCCTACTTGGCATCATTTTGTAGTGAAATATGTAGGGATGCTGGGCAAGGAAGTCTTGGAGCAAAAGTAGAGTTTGCAGGCAAAATACTTATTCTTGCATTAGCAATACCAATATTAATGGCTGTGCTTCAGTCAATTCTAAAGATTATGTAGGTGTTAATATGAAAAGAATTATAATTATTTTACTTATGATATTCTTAACATCTTTTAAGGTACAAGCTGCAGGAAGTTATAGTGCCTCTATTGATGCAAAAGAAAAGCCAGAAAGTCAGCAGATAGAACAGCTTTATGATTATATATCAAATATGAAAACCAAATATGAAGTAATGAAAGATATAGATGTAAAAACTTACATAAAAGACTTTATGAAAACTGGAGATGGAAAAATATCTGCTAAAAAACTGACTAATGCGTTGGTTGTATATATGATGAAAGAAGTTGCTGCTTCATTAAAGTTACTAGCTCTTTTAGTAGTAATTTCACTTATATGTGCGTTGCTAACAAACTTACAAAAAGCATTTAGTAGTGAGAATTTATCTAACATAGCATATTTTGCTTGTTATTCTATATTAATAGTAATAATGGCTAAGAGTTTCTATATAGGTGTAGACCTAGCTAGATCTACTATTAAAGATATGACTGATTTTATGACTGCTCTAATGCCAATTCTTATAATGCTTATAGCTAGCGTTGGAGGCTTTGTTGAAGCTGCAGTGATGGATCCCATTATTATAGGAGCTATAACTATAAGTGCAAAGCTTTTTATAGATGTAATAATTCCTATAATATGTATGACTTTTGTGCTTCAATTTGTAAATAATCTATCTGAAGAATATAAGATAGATAAGCTTACGAAGCTTTTAAGTCAAGTTGCAATGTGGGGACAAGGCGTTATAATGACTGTATTTATAGGTATTATAACTATAAGGGGTATTACAGCTAAAACTATAGATGAAGTTACAGCAAAAACAGCAAAATTTGCAGTTGATAACTTTGTACCAATTGTAGGAAAAAGTCTTTCAGATGCCATATCTACAGTAGCAGGGTATTCGATTTTATTGAAAAATGCATTGAGCAGTTTAGGACTTGTAGTACTCATTGCTATAATACTTTTTCCAATAATAAAATTGCTAGTTATGTCTTTCTTATACAAACTTACTGCGGCTCTAATAGAACCTATAAGCGATAGGAGAATGGTTAACTGTATAAGCTCTGCAGGAGATTCTCTTATATTAGTTATGGCATGTCTTATATGTGTTTCAGTTATGTTTTTCATTATGATAGCAATAATAGCTTCAGCGGGAAAGGTTATGATGGGAGTGTAAAGCTTGCCACCAGTGGCGTGAGAACAAACATAGGAAAGAAGGTGATAAACATTGCTGCAAATACTTAAGGATTGGCTAATAAGCATTTGTACAGCTATATTTTTCATAACAGCTGTAGAAATAATTCTCCCAGATAACAGCATGAAAAAATATGCTAAATTTGTGTTAGGGCTAATATTAATTACGGTGTTTATTAATCCAATAATTAAAATATTTGATAGAAACTTCGATATAAGTACCTACGTAAATTCAGCGGTAGCAAGTTCAGATAAGAAGAAATTGCAAGATGATTTTCAAAAGTATAAAGAAAAAAATATAAGTAGTACTCTAGAGGTATTTAAGTTGAATTTACAAACAAGTTGTGAAAAGAAGCTTAAAGAAAAATATCCTGAAAGTAATTATAAGGTACAAGTTGAGGCTTCTTATGATAATAAAAATGACAAACTACTTATAAATGACATTAAAGTTGGAGTTAAAGATGGAAGTATAGAAAAAATCCAAAAAGTTCAAATTAGTTTCAATAGTGAATATGTAAATACTGAAAACAATGTGGAAGATGAAAAAAGTATATCAATAAAAAAATATCTAAGTGATGAGCTAAGAGTTTCAAAAGATATAATCCAAGTATATAAGCTTTAAAATTATTATATTTTAAGTTACACATTATAAATGAATTTGTTTGCAAAACTTTACCTGAATTAAATTAGTAAATTAATTTAAATTTAGGTTGAGGCATCTTCAAAAAAATAACTAGCCAATTTAACGGGTAATTTTGTGTAATACTGCGTTGGCAGAACCCGTTAATAGTTCAACTATTGACGGGACCTGCCGCCTTGTCTTACGCAAAATTCCCTCGTTAAAATTGACTTGTTATTTTTTTTCAGATACCTAATAAGATAAAAAAAGGAGGAAAATATGGATTTTAAGAAGTTATTGGAAAAACTCATCAAAGACAATAACAACAAAAATGCTAAGGATAAAAAAAATATTGCAAACCTACTTATACTTCTTTTGGTAGGAATACTAGTAGTTGTTACAATGAGTCTATTTAAAACTTCCAGCACCTTGGGTACAGGCAGTACTGACAAGGATATTAGTAATGTGTCCTCAGAACAACAGTCACAGGTAAATGATAAATCATCTCAGGATTATGAGAGGTCAGTTGAAGAAAAACTAAAAAATACATTAGAAAACATAGATGGTGTAGGTAAGGTAGAGGTTATGATAAGTTTTGAAAGTGGGGAAGAGCAAGTACCCGCAGTAAACATAAATGATTCTACTAATACCGCTGAAGAAAAAGATAACCAAGGTGGAACTAGAAATACTACACAAAAAAATAATGGTAGTACTGTTGTAATAACCAATAATGGAGATAAGTCAGAACCTCTTATAGTAAAAACATACAAGCCTAAGGTATCAGGAATATGTGTAGTAGCTGAGGGTGCCGAGAACAAGGTAACTGAACTTAGAATATCAAAGGCTATAGTAGATTTATTTGGTATATCAGAAAATAAAGTTAACGTTTATCCTAGGAAAAAGTAGTATATAAATATTTTTTCAAGCATATAATTTTTTAGAAAGGTAGATAGGGGGAATAGAAAATGAATAAAAAACAAGCTGTAATCATTGTTACTCTTTTGGCACTTATTGTGTGTGCGGGGGTACTTGCAACAAAATTGAATAGTCCATTGTATGTTAACGGTGGAGATAGTGGAAACAGTGCAGTATCATTTAATAATAGTGAAAAGAAAAGCTCCAAATCTCAATTTTTTGATGAAACAAAGCTAACTCGTGAACAAAAGAGTGCTCAAACCCTACAAACACTAAAAACGTTAATTGATGACAAGAATGTGGCTAAGGAAAACAGAGATGAAGCAGCAAAGAAGTATACTGAACTTGCAATGAATACTAATTATGAATCTAAAATAGAAACAACTCTTAAGAGCAAAGGTTATGAAGATGTAGTTTGTTCAATAGAAGATAACAAAGCTAGAGTAATTGTAAAAGGAAAGGACAAGTTAACTGATAAAGATACAAGAGAGATAAAAAGTGTTGTCCTGGGAATAGCTAAAATACAAGAAGTTGAAATAGCGGTTAAACAGTAATAAAATAGCATATTTGATTATATAGAGCTCATCTCAGTGATTAAATATACATAACTGGTGAGCTCAATTTTTTATATAGGGTGCCGGAGTGAAAATTTAATTCATATAATATGGTTACAACTATAGAATAAAAATGAAATTGTTGGTAATAATATGAATAAAAGTTTATGAATAAAAGTTAATGAAATTCTTATAAAATGTTTATTGATTATTTGTTTGTAAAAAAAAATTCTATTTGGTATAATATACATGAGATTATTCTTAAATAATGCAAAATCTAGGGGGTGCGAGAATGGAAGAGAATATAAAAAATGAAAATGAAATTGATATGGGTATTGTAAAAATATCCGATGAAGTAGTAGGGGTAATTGCTGGTCTTGCCACAACAGAGATAAAGGGAATAGTTGGCATGAGTGCTAGTCTTGTAGGTGGTATAACTCAAATACTTAGTGGAAAGAAAAACCTGTCAAAGGGAGTTAAAGTAACTGTTGGAGAGAATAGCGCAGCTATAGATTTATATGTAGTAGTTGAATATGGAGTAAGAATACCTGATGTAGCCCTAGAAGTGCAAGAAAATGTTAAAAAGGCTGTTGAATCAATGACTGGACTTAATGTTTCAGCTGTAAATATACATGTACAGAATGTTATGATTCCTAGAATAGATGGCATAGCTGAGGAAATAGAAGAATAGACATAGTTCACCCTCTGAATTTAGAGGGTGTTTTTTTATTGGAAATAAATCTAGTATTTCTTCAATGTATGGCTGAATATCTATTTACAGATGCTTACTTGAACTAGTATACTTGTTTAAGTATAATTATATCTAAACTGACAATAATTAATTGTGTAAGGATACTTACCCAAATAGGAGGAAAAGATGAACAGAAGAAAATCAAGAGAACTAGCTATGAAGTTATTGTTTCAAATGACAATAAATAAAGAGGAAATAAAGGATGTTATATTTAATCTTAAAGAAAACATTGAAGTTGAAAATCAAAAACTTCAAGAAACAGAAGTAACTTTAAATAGTGAAAATGATCCTGAAAATATTAGCTTAAATGATATTGATATGGAATATGTTTTAAGGGTGTTAAATGGAATAGAAAAAAATAAAACAATTATAGATGAAGAAATTGAAAAGTACTTATTAAATTGGAAAATAAATAGAATATCAAAAATTGATATAACAATATTAAGAATATGTACATATGAATTCCTATACGAAGAAGATATTCCTAAAAATGTTTCTATAAATGAAGCAATTGAATTGGCAAAAAAGTATTCAGCAGATAAATCTGCAGCATTTATAAACGGCGTCCTTGGCAATATGTTAAAAATTGATTAAAGGTAAAGGTAGCTATGTATATAAAAACTCTATCGGTATCAGCGTTAACTAACTACATAAAAAAAATAATAGATAATGATTTTATATTATCAAATTCTAGTGTTGTAGGGGAAATATCAAATTTTAAACTGCATAGCAGTGGACATATATACTTTTCGCTAAAAGATGAATTTAGTAAAATAAATTGTATTATGTTTAGAAGTGCTGCGAAGGTATTAAACTTTATTCCGGAAAATGGCATGAAGGTTGTTTTAAAAGGGAGAGTTTCCGTTTATGAAAAGGAAGGTTCATATCAATTTTATTGTAGTCATATGGAACCAGAAGGAAAAGGTGAATTATATGCTGCTTTTGAAAAGCTTAAGAGCAAACTTCATGATGAAGGATTGTTCGATGATCACCGCAAAAAACTTATCCCTAAGTATGCAAGAAAAGTTGGCATAGTAACGTCACCTACGGGGGCGGCTATAAGAGACATAATTAATGTAGCTACAAGAAGAAACAAAAGTATTGAACTTGTTATATACCCTGCTTTAGTACAAGGAATAAACGCTAGTAAAGATATAATTAAAGGTATAGAAACTTTGAATGCAATAGATGATATAGATACTATAATATTAGCTAGAGGTGGCGGTTCCATAGAAGAACTTTGGTGTTTTAATGATGAAAAATTAGCCTATGCTGTTTATAATTCAAAAAAACCAATTATTACAGGAGTTGGGCATGAAATTGACTATACTATAGTGGATTTTGTTAGTGACAGAAGAGCACCTACACCATCAGCTGCAGCTGAAATTGCTGTATTTAACCTAGAAGAGTTAAAAGGAAAAATACTGAATTATAAAGATTCTATAAATTTTTATGTAGAAAGTATAATTAGAAATAAAAAAAATATGCTAGATCTAATAAACAATAACTTAGAAGCTAACAATCCAGCTGTAAAGATTGTAAATGAATATAGAAATATTGATAGATTTAGAGAAATATTGACATTTAAAATTGTAGCCAAAATAGATAAAAAAAGAGATAAACTTAGTAAAGTTAATGCACTACTCTTAGCCCATAATCCTTTAAATATATTAAACAAAGGATATGCAATAATTAAAGATGATAACAGAAAAGTAATAAGTAGTATATCTAAACTTAAAAATTTAAAAAATGCTACAATAGTATTAGCAGATGGTGATGCTAAGGTTAATGTAGAAGTTATTGAGTAGAGTAGAGTTAGTAATTTTTAATTACTAACTTTTTAAAGGAGTGAGGTTATGGCAAGAAAAAGTGAATCATATGAAAGTATGATGAATAAACTTGAAGAAATAGTAAGTTTGATGGACGGCAAAGAGCTTACATTAGAAGAAAGCATGAAGAAATATGAAGAAGGTATAAAGCTATGTAACAAACTATATGCTATTCTTAATGATGCAGAGGGAAAGATAAAAATACTTACATCAGAAGGAGAAAAGAATTTTAACGTAGAATAAAGCATCCATAAAATTAATATATGTTTATTACTAGTATTAAAATGAATGGAGATATATAGGAATGAATATTGAGAAAGAAACTACTATAGAAAGTTTAAAAGCTGAAATTGACAACTGGTTAGAAGAGTATTTTAAGGATAAGGGATCTCATAACAAAAAAGTATATGAAGCTATGAGTTATAGTTTAAATGCAGGTGGAAAAAGAATAAGACCATTATTATTCTTGCTTACATATATGCTATATAAAGAGGATTATAGAAAAGTATTACCTATAGCCGCTTCACTAGAAATAATACACACATACTCTTTAATACATGATGATTTGCCATGCATGGACAACGATGATTTAAGAAGAGGAAAGCCCACGAATCATAAAGTGTTTGGAGAGGCTATAGCTGTGCTAGCAGGAGATGGACTTCTTAATGAAGCAATGAATATTGTTTTAAAATACTGCATATCCAATAATGACAGCAGTACATTAAAGGCTTGCAGTATAATTTTTGAAAGTGCAGGAGTAGAAGGAATGATTGGAGGGCAGGTTGTTGATATATTAAGTGAAAATACCAAGATTCCAATAGATCAGCTCTATTATATGCATAGCAAAAAAACAGGAGCATTAATAAAAGCATCAGTGCTTGCAGCAGCTATTTTAGGTGAGGCAGAAGAAAATGATCTAAAGAATTTAGATTATTATGGACAAAAGCTTGGACTGGCATTTCAGGTAAAAGACGATATATTAGATATAGTTGGGAGTACAGAAGTTTTAGGAAAGAAAGCTAAGAGTGATTTAGATAACAATAAAACTACCTTTATAACTGTTTATGGGTTAAATAAATGTATGGAAATGTGCAATTCTCTCACTGGAGAATGTGTAGAAGTTTTGGAAAAAGTAAGTGGAGATACAGCTAATTTAAAAGAGATGACTTTATATCTTTTAAATAGACAAAAGTAAGTTTTGGTTGTAAGTTTATATTTTTATAATTTGCTACTAAGAATGAAAGTATTAGTAGCTTTTATTATATTGATTATTTTATGCTTATATAATAAAACTTTTTAGCATAATTACAGTAAGCACAATTATTAAATCTATGATTCCTCCAATATGGTATTTTTTATATGTTATAAGTTAAGAGAGTAAATGTAAAGCTGCTTTGATTTTTTCATATATAAATGTTACTATTATAAGTGCAACTACCAAAGATAATATGTTATATTTTATATTTATAATACATAAAAGCATTATAATGAGAATTTTAGTAATAATTGAAACGAATAATATATTGACTAAGGTTTTTTAAAATAATTTATTTTTAAAGAGGATAGATAAAAATGTCTAATATACTTGAAAATTATAAGGAAATTAGTGATATAAATAAAATGTCTTTTGCTGAGCAAGAACAATTTGCATGGGAAATAAGACAATTTTTAATAGATAAAGTCTCTAAAACAGGAGGTCATCTTGCCTCAAATCTTGGAGTAGTAGAACTCACATTAGGTTTATTTAATGTATTTAATTTAGATAAAGATAAAATTATATGGGATGTCGGACATCAAGCATATGTGTATAAAATACTTACAGGTAGAAAAGATAGATTTGATACTTTGAGACAGTTTGGTGGAATGAGTGGATTTCCTAAAAGTTCTGAAAGTACGTATGACTTTTTTGAAACTGGACATAGCAGCACATCTATATCTGCAGCTTTAGGCATGGCTAAAGCTAGAGATTTGAAAGAAGAAAATCATGAAGTGGTATCTATAATTGGTGATGGAGCGTTAACAGGAGGAATGGCTCTTGAAGCTCTTAATGATGCTGGATATAGAAAAACTAAGGTTATAATAATATTGAATGATAATCAAATGTCAATAGGTAAGAATGTTGGAGGGTTGTCTAGTTACCTTAGTAAGTTAAGAGTAGATCCTAAGTACAATAGGATTAAAGAAGAGGTTGAATGGGCGTTAAAAAAGATACCTAATATAGGAAACGGTGTTGCAAAATACCTTGAAAAAATAAAAAATGGAATAAAACAGATGATAGTTCCAGGAATGTTTTTTGAAGACATGGGTATAAAATATTTAGGACCTATAGATGGACATAATATAAAAGAGTTAACAGAAGTTTTATCAAAAGCTAAAAATATTAAAGGTCCAGTTATTATTCATGTTATAACCAAAAAGGGAAAAGGATATGGTTTTGCAGAAAAAAATCCTGGGAAATTTCATGGTATAGGACCCTTTCACTGTGACAGTGGAGAAGTATGCTTTGCTTCTTGTGAAACTTATTCAAAGGCATTTGGCGATGAATTAATTAGTATAGCTGAAACAAATAAAAATATAGTGGCAATAACAGCGGCTATGAGAGATGGAACGGGTTTAAAATTATTTTCGGAAAAGTTTCCAGAAAGGTTTTTTGATGTAGGAATAGCAGAACAGCATGCAGTAACTTTAGCGGCAGGTATGTCGAAGGAAGGGTTAAAGCCGATTTTTGCAGTATATTCTACTTTTCTTCAAAGAGCCTATGACCAAATTTTGCATGATGTGTGTATTCAGAAGCTTCCAGTAATATTTGCTATTGATAGGGCAGGTATAGTTGGAGATGATGGGGAAACCCATCAGGGGATATTTGACTTATCATACTTAACTCATATTCCTAACATGACTGTTATGTCACCCAAATCTACTGATGAACTTAAAGTCATGCTTAGATGGGCCGTTAAACAAAGTTACCCTATTGCTATAAGGTATCCAAGAGGTGGAGATAATGAAAATATTAAACTAAATTCCTTACAGAATTTTGAGCTAGGCAAATGGGAAATAATACATGATAAAGGGAGAATAGCTTTAATTGCACAAGGAAAGATGGTACAGCATGCATTGCAAGTAAGAGAGAAACTTCAGCTAGAAGGAATAGATGTTAAAGTTATAAATGCGTGTTTTATTAAACCTATAGACAAAGTAGTACTCAAGGATTTAGTGGAAAAAGGCATTGATATTGTAACTATAGAAGATAATATGTTGCGTGGAGGGCTAGGTTCATATATACTAGAATATTTAAACACTCTAGATAAAAAGGTAAAAGTTTTAAATTTAGCATTTAGAGATGAATTTATTCCTCATGGTAAAACTGACATATTATATAAGTTGTATGGACTAGATGTTGGTGGAATAACAAAAAGTGTATTAAAATTAGTTTAGAATAGAGGTAACTTACATGGCAGATGCAAAGGAAAGATTAGACATTTTATTAGTGAAGAAAGGAATTTTTTCCTCTAGAGAAAGAGCTAGAGCTAGTATAATGGCTGGTGAAATATTTATAGACGGACAAAGATTTGACAAATGTGGAGAAAAAGTTAAAGAAAACTCCAACATTGAATTCAGAGGAGAACAATTACCCTTCGTAAGCAGAGGAGGGTTGAAATTAGATAAAGCAGTTAAAAACTTTAACATAGATTTAAAAGAAAAAGTGTGCATGGATGTAGGCGCTTCAACAGGCGGATTTACTGATTGTATGTTACAGAATGGAGCTAGAAAGGTATTTTCTATAGATGTGGGATATGGACAATTTGCGTGGAAACTTAGAGTTGATCCTAGGGTAGTTTGTATGGAAAGAACAAACATCAGATATGTTACTATAGAAAATACAGGTGAATATTGTGATTTTGCCAGTATAGATGTTTCTTTTATTTCTTTAAAAAAAGTTATTCCTTCCGTTCTGAACCTACTAAACGACAAAGGTGAAATACTAGCATTAATAAAACCACAATTTGAAGCAGGACGTGAAAAAGTAGGTAAGAAAGGAGTTGTAAGAGAAAAATCAACTCATTTAGAAGTTATAACAAGCATTGTAGGTTTTATCGAAGAACATAATCTGAAGATTATAAACATAGATTATTCACCTATAAAAGGACCAGAAGGAAACATAGAATATTTAATATACTTTACTAAGAATGAAAATATTGAGAGTACATTTGGTAGTGAAAATGTTGAAAATGTAGTTAACTTAGCGCATCATCAGCTAAATGGGGAGGAGCTATGAAAAATTTAGGTGTAAATGTAAATACAACAAAAGATTTCCATGGTAAAATGTTAAACTACATATTGGAAATTATACAAAGTAAAGATAATAGTGTTAACATAAAGGTTTATAAAGATGGTAATGGTTTAGATGAAAAAGAAAGTGGAAAACTAGATGCTATTATAGTTCTAGGTGGAGATGGTACTATATTAAATACCTTAAAGAGAATATATAAATGTAGTATACCAATTTTGGGAATTAATTTAGGACACTTAGGATTTTTAGCTCAGGTAGAAAGTATCAATGCAGAAAAGGCTATTAATAGTTTGTTTAATGGTAACTATACTGTTGAAGAAAGGTCAATGATTCAGTGTAGTTATGATGATAAAGGTGAAACTAAAGTATATCATGGGTTAAATGATGTTGTATTGAATAAAGGAATTTGGTCAAGAATACAAAAATATGAAGTGTTTGTTGATAAAAATTTTTATAATATGTTTAATGCAGATGGAGTTATTGTCTGTACTCCAACAGGATCTACTGCATATAATTTATCTGCCGGAGGTCCTATGATACATCCAAAGTTAGATGCTTTAAGTATAACACCTATGTATTCACAGTCACTTACCGCTAGAACTATTGTTTTAGATAACAAAAGTAGTATATATGTTTCTACGAAAAACTGTAGTGAAAATGTATTTTTATCTATTGATGGCCAAGGATGGATGGAAATAGATAACAATAAAATTATAAATATATGTAAATCTCCATACAAATGTAAATTGATAAAATTGGAAGAGAACGATTATTTTAATACTCTAAGGAAGAAAATTATTTTTAGGGCAAAGGAATGTGAAGAATATGAAGGTAACCAGACACGCTAAAATACTGGAAATAATAAATTCAAAAGATATAGAAACACAAGAGGAATTAGCCGAAGAATTAAGAAAAGGTGGTATGAATGTTACACAAGCCACAGTATCAAGAGATATAAAAGAGTTGAAGTTAATAAAAGTTTTAGCTGACAGCGGAAAGTATAAGTATGCAACTATAATGCATACAGAAAGTTTTTTATCAAACAAGCTAGTTAATATTTTTTCTCAAACTGTTATTGGAGTAGAGAATGTAAATAATTTTGTAGTTATAAAAACTATATCTGGATCCGCTTCTGCAGCAGCAGAAGCAATCGATTCACTAAATTTTGATGGAATAGCAGGAACTATAGCTGGAGACAATACTATATTTGTACTTACAAGAGATGACGATAAAGCTCAAACTATAACACAAAAAATGAAAAAGATGATTTCTCAATAGGAGGCTTAATATATGCTTCTTCAATTAAATATAAAAAACTTTGCATTAATTGAAAGTCTTACAATAACTTTTGAGAAAGGATTTAATGTTCTTTCGGGCGAAACTGGAGCAGGTAAGTCAATACTTATAGATGCTATTAGCTATGTATTAGGAGGAAAGTTTAATAAGGATTTAATTAGAACAGGAGAAAATAAAACCTTTGTAGAAGCTATTTTCACTATAGAAAATCCAAAAACCTTAGATTTTATGAAGGAATTTGATATTGATATAGAAGAGCTGATAATAATAAGCAGAGAAACTTTTCAATCGGGAAAAAGTATAGCAAAAATTAATGGAAAATCTGTACTAATATCTACTCTTAAGTCTATTAGTAATACTTTACTAGATATTCATGGACAACATGAAAATCAAAATTTGTTGTCTGCTGAGAATCATATTTTTTATATTGATTATTATGGGGAAAAAAATATAAAAAATTTTTTGGAAGAATATAAAGAAAATTATTATAAGCTAAATGAAATTGAAAATAAAATTTCTGAGCTTGTGGGCAAGGATGGAGAACAAGAAAAACTTGTTGATTTTTTAAAATACCAAATAGATGAAATAAATTCTGCCAACTTAAAAGAAAATGAAGAGGAAGAATTAGAAGAAAAATATAAGCTGCTGTCTAATGCTGAAAAGATCAACAAAATATTAAATTCATCTTATATTCAGTTATACACAGGAAAAGAGGATTCAGTATCAATTTATGATAACTTAGGAACTGTAATAAAAGAGATTTTATCTTTAGAGAAAAATTTACCTAAAGCCAAAGAAATTTCTCAATGCCTTCAAGATGCTTTTTATAATATTGAAAATAGTATAGAACAAATTAGAAGCATGAAAGAAAGTATTTATTATGACGAAAAAGAATTGGAGTATATAAATAGCAGAATATATCAGATAAACTCGTATAAGAAGAAATATGGTAATTCAATAAAAGAAATTCTTCAATATAAAAAGAAAATAGAAAAACAATATGAAGAAATAAAGAATAGTGCTGAGATCATAGAGAATTTAAGATATGAGAAAGTAAAGTTGGAAGAGCAACTAAAAATTCATGGAGAAAATCTTCATACAGAAAGATGTAAGGTTGCATTAATATTAGAAAGTAAAATAAAAGCGGAATTAGATTTTGTTGGATTGCAAAAAAGTGTTTTTAAAATAAATGTAGATATTGAAGATAAATTTATGAGTAACGGCATGGATAAAGTACAATATTATATTTCTACTAACCCTGGTGAGCCTTTAAAACCACTTGAAAAGGTAGTGTCGGGAGGAGAATTATCCAGAATTATGCTGGCTTTAAAAACTGTATTTGTAGATAAAGATAAAATTCCTTCTGTTATTTTTGATGAAATAGATACTGGAATAAGTGGAAGGATTGCTCAATGTGTAGCTGAAAAAATGTATGTAATATCTAAATCTCATCAAGTATTCTGTGTAACACATCTTCCACAAATTGCTTGCATATCTGATACTCACTATTGGGTTTCAAAAGATGTTATAGATGAAAAGACCTATACAAGAATCCGTAGGATGAGTAAAGAAGAAAAGGAATACGAAATAGCAAGGATGATCGGTGGTTCTGAAGTTACTAAGTTAACCCTTGAACATGCAAAAGAACTTATTAATATGGCCAACTCAAAAAAATAAAGTATAACTTTAAGAGGCTATCCAAAAGACAAAAATGATATAGGATTTTAAATCTAACTTTTAAAAATAATTATTTTAATACAGAAAACCCTATTTAGTTATTAATCTTACTTAACTAAATAGGGTTTTTAACTGTTTTTGAAAATCTAGATACATAATATTAAATTGTAACAATTTACAAAATATTTTAAATGTAACTAAAATTTAATAATTTTTACTCATATTTTATTAAAGTAAGTAAAGAATATTTAGATATTAAATATATTAAACTATTATTTAAAATTTATTTAATAAGATAAATTTAGTTTTTAAAACAAATCATTAACTTTAATTGAAAGTATATAATAGCATAATAAAATATTTAAAAGGGTAACTTAAAAATAGAAAAGATGAAGAAGACAGGAGGTAAAAGCATGGATAAAAAATTAAATAAAAAATTATGCTGGATATTAATTCCTATCCTGTTGATAACTTTAGTTACCTATTATAGAGTACAAAATATACCTACAACAATATTTGTAAGAGAAGGTCAGTCACTAAAATCAAACACTTTTATAAAATTACAAGAAGATAAGAATAATAAAATTTTAAAGAATACAAATGAAAAAGATAAAAAAGATCGAAAGGTAAGTGTTAACCTATTGGGGATCTTACCAGTAAAATCTGTATCTGTAAAAGCTGTAAGTAATAATACTGTTTTATATCCTGGAGGTCAACCAATAGGAGTAAAATTAAGTACAAAAGGTGTTTTGGTAGTAGCTTTATCAGATATTAAAAGTGATAAGGGAAAGTTACCTAGCCCAGCAGCATTAGCTGGTATACAAATAGGAGATAACATAGTAAAAGTTAACAATATATTTATTAAAAATTCTGAACAGACCCAAAGTCAAATAAATAATTCTGAAGGCAAAGAATTAAAGATTTTAATTGAAAGAAAAGGACAGCAATATGAAAAAATTGTAAAACCTGTAAGGAGTTTAGATGACAATAATTATAAAGTAGGTTTATGGATAAGAGATTCTACTGCTGGTGTTGGAACTCTTACATTTTATGATGATAAGAGTAAAATGTTTGCAGCCCTAGGACACCCAATAACAGATATTGATACAGGGACTATTTTAAGCATAAACTCAGGTGAAATAGTATCATCATCAATTGTATCCGTAAAAAAAGGGCTTAAAGGAAGCCCAGGAGAATTAAAAGGAATATTTATTAATGAAGATTCAATATTAGGAAATATATATAGGAATACAGAATGTGGAGTGTTTGGAAGAAGTAATACTAAATTAGTAAATAAGAACAATAGGCCAATGAAAGTTGCACTAAGAAATGAAATAAAACAAGGTCCTGCTAAAATACTAACTACAATAGATGGTGAAGAGCCTAAATATTATGACGTACAAATTGAGAGATTACTAGCCCAAGATTCTCCTGGTCCTAAAAGTATGATTGTGCGAATTACGGATCCAGCACTTTTACAAAAAACAGGAGGTATCGTTCAAGGTATGAGTGGGAGTCCTATTATACAAGATAACAAAATAATAGGAGCAATAACACATGTACTAATAAATAAACCGGATGTTGGATATGGAATATATATAGAGTGGATGCTTAAAGATGCTAATATATTAACTAAATAAATCTAGATAGTAATTAAGAATAAAAAGTATACTAAAATGTAAATAAAAGTATAGCAAAATAAAAGTAAATTATTGTATAATAGAAGATAGCATTATATGATGCTATCTTCTATTATATTTGATAAAAAGTTTTATCTATAAGAAGGAATTAAAATTCTTTTGTCGAATGTATTATTTGTTAAGATATGGGAATTTAATAATAATAAAGGGGAGTAAGTAATATGGAAGAATCAAAAATAAGTGTAATTATAGCAGATGATAATAAAGAGTTTTGTAATATTCTTAATGATTATCTACTAAATCAGAGAGATATAGTGGTTACTGGTATTGCTAAAGATGGATTAGAAGCCTTAAAGCTTATTGAAGAAAAGAAACCGGACTTAGTAGTATTAGATATAATTATGCCTCATCTTGACGGACTAGGGGTTTTAGAAAGATTAAATGGCATGAATATAAGTCCAATGCCAAGAATAATAGTTCTTTCAGCTGTAGGTCAAGATAAAATTACTCAAAGTGCTATTAGACTTGGAGCAGATTATTATGTGGTTAAACCATTTGATATGGATGTTTTTACAAAAAGAATAAGACAAATGTTTAATAATACCATAGGTAATGGTGACGAAACAAAGAAAACAATTTCCTTAATAGATACTACTGAAATAAAGTTATCTAAAAGTGAACCAACAAATTTAGAACAAGAAATAACAAATATTATACATGAAATAGGAGTCCCAGCTCATATAAAAGGATATATGTATCTGAGAGAAGCAATAACTATGGTTGTAAATAACATGGAACTTCTTTCAGCTGTAACAAAGGAGCTATATCCTTCAATAGCTAAGAAGTTTAATACTACAGCAAGTAGAGTAGAAAGAGCAATAAGGCATGCTATAGAAGTTGCTTGGTCAAGAGGACAGGTAGAAACTATAAATAAAATATTTGGATATACAATACATAATGATAAAGGCAAGCCTACAAATAGTGAATTTATAGCAATGGTTGCTGATAAGTTGAGATTAAAGAATAAAGTATCATAATAAATAGAGTGCTTAGCTTCAGAGTGAGTTTTTAGTCTACCTAAAACTTAAAAATCGTTATCTAGGGATGGTACTCTTTGCTATTACTCTGAAAGATATGGGAGTATCAGAGTAGGTAGTCACAGGATAAAAACTTGTTAAATAAATTTTAGAGTATAAACAAATTAATATTTAGTAGTTAATCTAATAACACCTTCTTATTTATAAATCACAATAAGGAGGTGTATTATTTTTTATTTAATTGGTTTTATATAAAGGTGAGGATGTTAGAGCGGGTAATCATGGATAAAACTTATAATGAAGAATTATTCTGAAACTATAATATCAAAAAGTAAAAAATACATAAAAAATAAAGGATAAGTAATCATAATAAAAGAATATCTTTATATATAGAATACTTAAAAAATCATAAAGTGCTTAGAATATAAATTTTAATAGTTAATACCGATATAAATTAAAGTTACAAGTAATCTAAAATTCTAAAAAGTTACTAAATAACATAATATTTTAACAAGGAAGGTGATAAAATGAAAATAGAATTTGAAAGTGAAGAAATTATGAATATACAAAATTTGATACGCAGCAGAATTAATGAACTTAGAGAAAGAGTTGCAGAAGATACAGATAAAGAAGAAGAATTAAAAGAGATAATAAGATATTATAAAAGACTTTTAAAGAAAATTAATGATCAGATAGAGGCAACAAATCATAAAGCTTAATTATATATAATTATAATATGTCTTTAATTGACAACGGTTTAGTAAAAGGATAAAATTATTGTAAATAAAGGCAGCATAATATATGTAAATTTAATTTGGGATATCAATTGGAGGTGTAATAAGTTGGATTTTACTGAAAGAACCATTAAAAGCCAAAGTATATATAAAGGTAAAATAATAGATGTAAATCTGCATACTGTTCAATTACCTAATGGAAAAGAATCAAGTAGAGAAATTGTTAACCATTCAGGTGGTGTTGCTGTTTTAGCTTTTAAAGATAAAGACACTGTGCTTCTAGTAGAGCAATACAGAAAACCAGTAGAAAGGATTTTACTGGAGCTCCCAGCTGGTAAAATTGAAAAAGGTGAAGATATAGAAGTTTGTGGAATTAGAGAACTGGAAGAAGAAACAGGTTATAAGGCAGCAAGTTTTCAATATTTAGGGAAAATAGTCACAACTCCAGGTTTCTGTGATGAATACATTTATATTTATAAGGCAGAAGAATTGTATAAGGGTAACGATAACTTAGGCGATGAAGATGAATTTATAAATGTTAAAGAATATAAAGTGGATAAAGTTAAAGAATTGATAAAAAATGGAGATATAATAGATGCTAAAACAATTTCTGCTTTTATGATGATATAAGATTAGTCATATAACTCTTTTGTTAATCATAAATATTACAAGGTGATTAAACAAAAGGGGGATAAAATATGTCAGAAAACAAAATGTTAAATATTATTAATAAGCATGTACAGAATAATTTTTGGCTCTATGTTGTAAGTCTCTTATGTGTTTGTACTGGTATAGTACTAGGAATTTATAGTGTTAGATATATGGGGAGCTTTGAAAAAAGTGATCTCTTAAGTTACTTTAAAAACTTTAGTTCTACAGTTAATTCTGAAGGAGTAAACTATAAATTGATACTGTTAGAAACTATTAAAGTAAATATACCTATTTTGTTAATAGTTTGGTTTCTTGGTCTTACAATGGTGGGAATTCCTGTTATACTTATAATTGATGTAATCAAAGGTTTTACCATGGGATTTGCTACAAGCTTTATAATAAATGCATTAGGTATTAAAGGAATGTGGTTTTCTATGCTTGGTGTATTGCCGCAAAATATTATATATATTCCCTGTATAATATTTGCTTCTGTTTTAGCTATGGAATTTTCTTTAACTATATTAAGAGATAGGACAAACAGACAATGGACGTCTAACATATGGGTTAGAATCACATCCTACTCTCTTTCTTTTGTATTAGTAACTGTAATTATGTTTATAGGTTTTTTTGTGGAAGCTTATGTAACACCAAATATAGCAAAATTTATAATAGCTGGCTTAGGAAGTGGTATTATATGACTATGAATAGTGAAGTTACAGAGTTTATTATTGTTGTCCTTAAGTGTTTTGCAGTAATGATGTTTTGGGGCATGATTCTGCCTAAGCTTTTAGACTATTTTATATATAATTTTATTAATAAGCCTAACATTTATGATAATAGTATATTAGTATATAATATATTTCATAAAAACTTAAACTTTCTAAACTATTATATAGATGTTTTTGATGAGTTTTTAAAGCAATAAACCTTGAAAATTTAGGAGAAAATTATGAAGGATTTTTTATTGAAATATATTGAGAATTTGGAAAAAAGAAGTGTAAGTAAAAATACATTAGATGCCTATACTAGAGATATAACTAGATTTTATGATTTTATTAAATCTAGAAAAGAGAGTTTAAATGATATAGATATGGTTTCTGTTATGGCTTATGTTCAGTATTTACAAAAAAATGGAAGAGCTCTTTCTTCCATTGTAAGAAACATAGTTTCATTAAGAAACTTTTATAAATATCTTTATGAAAAGGGTATTGTAAGTGAAAATCCTATAACTAGTTATCAAATACCAAAGCTTAAGCACAATATTCCTAAAATACTGACCATAGAAGAAGTTGATAAATTACTGCAAGCACCTGATATAGATACGAACAAGGGAATAAGAGATAAAGCTATGCTTGAGGTTATGTATGCTACAGGTATGAAAGTATCGGAACTGTTATCTTTAACTATATATAATGTCAATTTGAAGTTAGCTTATATAAAATGTAAAGGCTCTAAAGAACAAGAGAGAATAATACCTATGGGATCCTTTGCGGTAAAATGTATTGAAGATTATATAAAAATAAGACCTAAAATAAACTTATATAATTTGGATTTACTTTTTTTAAATTTAAAGGGTGTTCAAATGTCAAGGCAAGGCTTTTGGAAGATAGTTAAGTTTTATGCAGATAACGCTGGCATAGATAAAGCAATAAACTCATTTACTTTAAGACATTCCTTTGCAGTGCACTTGCTGCAAAATGGAGCAGATATTAAATCAGTTCAGGAGCTTTTAGGGCATAAGGACTTATCTGCTACACAAATATATTCCAGTATTTCTAGAAAAAATAAAATTGCTGAGGTTTATAAAAACTCACATCCAAGAGCTTAAAATTAAGTTTCCAGCTTGAAACCCTATAACAGATGAAGCACAATTTCCAAGTGAAAGAGGAGAGATAAACATGGTAAGAAGAGTTATATTAATTGTATTAGATAGTGTAGGTGTAGGAGAATTACCAGATGCAGCAGACTTTGGAGATGTGGGAAGTGATACTTTAGGAAACATATCTAAAGCAATAGGTGGAATAAGATTGCCTAATATGGAGAAGATGGGACTTGGATATATACCAAACATAAAAAATATTAACAAGTTAGAAAATCCAACAGCAGCCTTTGGAAAATGTGCGGAGTTATCCAAAGGAAAAGATACTGTAACAGGGCATTGGGAAATTGCAGGAATTGTGCTGAAAGAACCTCTAAATACATATCCTAATGGATTCCCAACTGATATTATAAAAGAGTTTGAAGAAAAAATAGGTAGAAGAATTATAGGAAATAAGGTTGCTTCTGGAACCGAGATAATAAAAGAATTAGGTGCGGAACATATAAAAACCGGATATCCTATAGTATATACGTCTGCTGACAGTGTTTTTCAAATAGCAGCACATGAAGATATAGTTTCACTAGATGAATTATATAAAATGTGTAAAATTGCAAGAGAAATGTTTGTAGGAGATAAAGTAATTGGAAGGATTATTGCAAGACCTTTTATTGGAGAAAATGGACAGTTTACTAGAACAGCTAATAGACGTGATTTTGCATTAGATCCATTTGAAAAAACTATGCTTGATTATATAAAAGAAAATGATCTTAATGTAATGGCTGTTGGTAAAATAGAAGATATATATAATAAAAAAGGTATAACTGAAGCAGTTCATATAAAAGACAACATGGATGGAATAAATAAAACTCTTGAATATATAAAGAAAAATAAACCAGGACTTATATTTACTAACCTAGTAGACTTTGATATGCATTATGGTCATAGAAACGATATACAGGGTTATGCAAAGGCCTTAGTAGATTTTGATAACAGAGTTCCTGAACTTCTTTCAAGTATGGAAGATGATGATGTGTTAATTATTACAGCGGATCATGGCTGTGATCCAACCACCGAAAGCACAGACCATTCTAGAGAATACATACCAGTTCTTTTGTATGGGAGTAAAATTAAAAAAGGAACTAATATAGGAGTTAGATCATCTTACTGTGATATAGGTAAAACTATATTAGATTTGCTAGATATAAATAATCAGCTATATGGTGAAAGTTTTAAGGAAAATGTAATTATTAAATAATAAGATGTAAAATACAGTATGCATTTGTTAACATTAAGCTCATGCATGCTGTATTTTTATGTTGTGTGTAATTAAATATTTTTGTGATAATATTATTAAATTCGGGAGAAAATACATTAGAAGGAAGGAGGAAAGTAACATGAAAATAAAAAATAAAGCTCTAACAAGCTTAGTATTAAGTGTATTTTTTGCTATTAGTATTTTTCTATCACCTGTTAAAGTAGAGGCTAATACTGGTGAATCTGGGTTAACAGTAGACGCTAGATCTGCATTATTAATGGAACCTAATAGTGGTAAAATAATATTTGAAAAAGGTTCACATGAAAAATTGGCACCAGCATCAGTTACTAAAATAATGACAATGTTATTAACTATGGAGGCAGTAGATTCTGGTAGAATAAAGATGGCTGATAAAGTCACTATAAGTGAAAATTCAAAAAAAATGGGTGGCAGTTCTATGCTTTTAGATACTGGAGAAGTTAGAACTGTAGAAGAATTAATTAAGGGTATAGGTATAGCGTCCGGAAACGACGCTGCTGTGGCAATGTCAGAGTACTTAGCAGGCAGCGAAGAAGCTTTCGTAAAGCTTATGAATGAAAAAGCACAGCAGCTAGGCATGAAAGATACAACTTTTAAAAATTGCACAGGGCTAAACGCAGAGGGGCATGTAACTACAGCTTATGATATAGCTATAATGTCAAGGGAATTACTTAAACATCCTACAATACTTAAGTATACGGGAACATATATGGAGACAATATCCGAAGGTAGAAAAAGCCCTATTGGATTGGTAAATCATAATAAACTAGTTAGATTTTTTAAAGGTTGCGATGGATTAAAAACAGGATTTACAGATGAGGCAAAGTATTGCATATCCGCTACGGCAACCAGAGATGGAGTTAGAATGTTAACTGTAATAATGGGGTCACCATCCTATAAAGTTAGAAATAAAGATGCAAGCATGCTTATGAATTACGGATTTTCAAAGTACGATAGTAAAAAAGTTTTAACTAAAGATACAGAAGTAGAAAAGGTTCTTTTAAATAAAAAAGGAGATAGATTTTTTATAGCAAAATCTAAGGCTGATTTAAATGTTATAATGGAAAAAGGAAAAGATAGTAAGATAGAAAAAAAATGTTCTATAAATAAAAATAAGAGCGAATACAAAGCAAATGAAGAAATAGGATACTGCGAAGTTTACGTAAATGGAGAATTAGCTGGAAAAGTAGGACTTTACAGTGATAGAGACGTAAAAAAAGCAGGAATTATTGATAACTTAAAAAATAACTTTATAAAAGTTCTTGATAGAGGAATCTAAAGTTTTAGGCTTGGGATATATAGATAACCTTGCCAGAAATTTAACTTATACGTAGGAATATGTTGCTAAAACTGAAGACACATTTAAAAACTTTTTTATCAGTCTAGTGAAGTGTTTAAGAAAAACTAAGAACCTTATATATGTTTGAGCACAGCGAGTTTATATAAGGTTCTTTTAAATCTATTATGAAACTACTCTTCCTATGGTCAGAGTAGTACTCACAGAGTAAGGGACCATATCAAAATACAGATTTTGGATCTCTGCTTAAACACGAACTTTAGACTGATTAAAAGTTTTTAACGTGCTGAAGTTTGGCAGCATATTTGGTCGTGTAAGTTAAGTTTCCAACTAGGAACCCTATATTTATGATCAAGAATAATATAAAGTTATTGACTTATGGATATGTACTATGGATAATTAAGAAATGTACAAGCTAATAAAACATATATTCGTTAACAAAATAAGGAAATAATTAGCAATAAATAATAAAGCTATTTACAAGGAAGTTTAGGAGAGAGTATCATATGTCTTTAAATATAAAAATAGAGAATTTTGAGGGGCCTTTTGACTTGTTACTACATTTAATTAAGAAAAATAAGATGGATATATGCAATATAAGGATATATGAAGTTACAACTCAATACATGGAATATATACGTGCCATGGAAGAGATGGATTTAGAAATAACTTCAGAATTTATAGTTATTGCTGCTACATTAATTGAAATAAAGTCAAAACTATTGCTTCCTAAGCCAAAATTAGATGAAAATGCTGAAAATTTAGGAGAAAATGACCCAACAAAAGAGTTAATTGGTAAGTTATTGCAATATAAACAATTTAAGCTTGCTGCACAGTTTTTTAAGGAGAGAGAACAGGGGCTTGGCAGAATGTTTAGTAAAAAACCAGAAATTATAGAAGATAAAAGAAAGAGTCTGGAAGTAAAAGATTTTCTTAAAAATGTTACTATGCTTCATTTATATGAATTATACAATAAAATAATAGATATATATAGAAATAAAATAAATACTTCAAGTGTAATAAATAGGGAAATACCAGTAGATAAGTTTAAGATAGAAGATAAAATGGAATATTTAAAAAATAATATTTATATTGGAAATAAGGTCCTTTTTTCAAGTATAGTAAATAAATGTTCAAGTAAAATAGAAGTGGTTGTAACATTTTTAGCTATGCTAGAGCTTATGAAATTAAAAGTTATAACTGTAGTTCAAGAAGAAAACTTTAGAGAAATTTTTGTGGAGAGGATAGGTGAATATGAAGGAAGAGAATATCAATCAGGTAGAAATAGAGCAAGTATCTAGCAAAAATATATATTTTTCTATAATAGAATCATTATTATTTGTGTCTGGAGAACCACTGGAACTTAAACAAATTGCATCTATAATTGAATGTAGTATAAATTTCACAAAAGATTTAATGAAAGACATGGCAAAGTTATATAATGAAGATAACAGAGGCATAAAAATTATAGATATTAATAATACTTATAGTTTGGTAACTAAATCAGAAAATAGTACATATATAGAAAAGCTACTAGGAATTAATTCAAGGCAGTCTCTTTCTCAAGCTGCATTGGAAACTTTAGCAATAATAGCATATAAACAACCTATAACTAGAATAGATATTGATGAAATAAGGGGAGTAAAAAGTGATAGAGCTATATCCAGTCTTGTAGAAAAAGGATTAATTAAAGAATCAGGAAGATTAGATGTGCCTGGAAGACCGATATTATATGGAACTACTGAAGAATTTTTAAAGTATTTTGGGTTACAAAATATTGACCAGATACCGAGTTTAAGCATCTTTGCTAGTGATTTAGATATAAATAAAGAAAATTTTGGAGATTAATATAACAAAGAATGGAGCACAGTCTCCACTCTTTGTTAACAACCGTTAGTAGGTTCAATGGGTTCAGTTTGATTTGGACAATCCGTATGTTTTGATGAAACCATGTTTTTGATAAAATCCATAACCTGAGGAATAGAATCTACTAGTTTATCATAAGTATTCTGTTGATCTAGAGACAGAAGCCTTATAGAGTCATTTTTTATTATAAGAAATGCTACCGGTTTTACAGCAATTCCTGCACCAGAGCCGCCTCCAAAAGGATAACTATCAGATGAAGAAGCTGTTTTACAGTCAAATTCACTTCCACCAGATACAAATCCGAAGGATACTCTTGATATAGGAATAATCAGGGAGCCATCTTTGGATTCCACCGCATCTCCAACTATGGTGTTAACATCTATCATATCCTTTAGATTTTCCATAGTACCTTTTAATAAATTTTCTATAGGATGACTATCCATTTAAAATTCCTCCTTTAACTTATGTATTAGCAAGATTTATCTTTCTGTTTTTATGCAAATTTTTATATACTATAACAGATATATAAATAATTTTAGCTAAACTGGTATAAATTATACTATTAATTTCGAGCCGTAAAGTATTCTTATTATATTCTGGATGTATATTTAAATGAGGATCTTTAAGGTTAAATACCAAGCTAAGAAGCTGTAAAAATATAGGACAAAAAGAACAAAGAATCCCATATATAAGGGCAGTATACGCTGCATCTTCTAATCCATAAATTAAATTTAATGTAACCCTTAAATTTAACTTATACTTAATATCTCTTAAAGATTTTAATAAAATTTTTAAGGTGTTTAGAAGTATAGGCCTTTGATCTTCTTTATATTCAACTCTACGTTTAACTTTTAATCTTGTCTTTAATAAAATTTTATCTATATTTATTTTATAAACACGTATGTCTAATTTTCTATCTAAATACTTAATACTTATTTTTATAGGGATTGGAAAGAATAACACTATAAATAATAAGATTAAAAAAACTAAAGTAAAAAACATTTTTAATCCTCCGGCGTTATATACATTATTAATTATAACCATATAATGGATTTATATAACTTTATGGAAAAAATTTAAAGATTAATTTAGTTATTTAAAGAAATAATATATATAGGGTGCCATACACAGTGATTAAGTAGATGTAGAAAATTTAATATATTTGCTTATATTCTATAGCTAAATATAGGAGGAATATGAATGAAGAAAAGAATCAAAAAAATAACCTTGATGGTGTTAACTATTTTTATTATAACTTTATTTATTCCTTATAAAACAAATGCTTTAAGATTAAACAACCCTAGCAGCACTAATAGAAATATATATGTGGATGCTAGATGTGCAATTGCTATGGATAGCAAGTCTAAAGTAGTTATGTATGAAAAAAGTGCATATGACTTAGTACCTATGGCTAGTACTACAAAAATTATGACTACATTAGTTGTTCTTAAATATGGTAATCTGGATAAAAAAATAGAAATATCTGAGAAAGCAGCAAATATAAGAGGATCAACTGTAGGTTATAAGAAGGGAGAACAGATAACACTAAAAGAGTTATTATATGGTTTAATGCTTAGGTCAGGAAATGATGCAGCAATAGCAATTGCAGAAGGAATTAGTGGAAATGTAGAGGAGTTTGCAAAGCTTATGAATGAATTTGCCAGTGAGATTGGAGTCGTTAATACACATTTTCAGTCTCCCCATGGTCTTGATAGCGATGAACATTATTCTACAGCCTACGATTTAGCTTTAGTTACTGCTAAAGCTAAAGAAAATGTAGTATTTAATGAAATTGTAAGTACTAAGGATGTAGATGGTAAGGATTTCGACTTTACTAGAAGCTATCATAATATAAATAAGATACTTTGGCAAGTTCCAGAAGCAAATGGGGTAAAGACTGGATATACAGGTAAGGCTGGAAAATGCTTAGTTACATCAGCAAATGTACAAGGTAACGATGTTATAGTGGTAGTTTTAAATTGTACTCCTCGATGGAAAGAAACTAAAAAAATATATGATTTTGTAAATGAAAATTATGAATTTAAAAAAATGTTTTCAAAAAATGAAGAAGCAGGTAACATAAATTTAGAAAAAGGAAGCATAAAGTTAGTACATGGAGAAGATGTAATTCTTCCGGTGAGAAAAGGATCGGAATATACAGTGAAGATTGTAAAACCAGAACAGGTAAAATATCCAGTTAACAAAGGCGATAAAGTGGGGACATTAAATATATATGCTGATGAACAATTAATTTACAGCAGTAGCTTACAGGCAGCAAATGATTTTAAAGTAAAAAAATTAAACAAATGGTTTTTTATGAAATGAATTAAATATAAATAGAAAAAATTACAGGAAAAAAGAAAATTTATTTATAGAAAAATAAATTTTCTTTTTTTGCATGTTCAAATAAATTAAGCTTCTATGCAAGTAATAGAATACAAAACTACAACACATATACATAAAAAATTCTAATAAGCTATAGCATATATTATCGATTTATATCATAAAGTTTGTAACAGAATGAATACTCTTTATTTGTATACACGTAATAATTAAGTATGTAGGAGGATGGATATGAAAAAAGAAGCGGAGGGTGTAGTAATAGAAGTATCTGGTAACATTGCAAAAGTAAAAGTAAACAGGCACGGAGAATGCAAAAATTGTGGTGCCTGTCCAGGTGATAACGCAGCAGTTTTAGAAGTTCAGAATAAAATTAGAGCTAAACCAGGACAAAGAGTTGTATTAGAAATCCGAGAAACTAATATGCTAAAAGCCGCATTTATCGTTTATATATTGCCGCTTATCTCCATACTAGTAGGGTGTGTTATTGGAACTTTGTTATCAGAAAAAATCCATCAATCAAAAATAACATATCAAATTGGTGGTGGAATAGTAGCTTTCATAATATCTGTTATTTATATAAAAGTCTTTGATAAGAATACTGGTAAGAATGAAAAAATAAAGCCAATCATAATACGTATAATATCCTAAACGATTACAATAACTTGTTTACTTAAGTTTTATTACTTTATAGATATATAAAATTATAAAAAGAGAGGTGTTAAAAATGTCCAAGAGCTTTCGTGGGGGAGTGCACCCAATGGATTATAAGACCTATACTTGTAATAAATCCATTGAAGTACCAGATCTCCCTAGCAGAGTAATTATTCCAGTAAGACAACATATTGGGGTACCCTGTAAACCAACAGTAAAAAAAGGAGATACAGTAAAAAAAGGACAAGTGATTGCCAAAAGTGATGCTTTTGTCTCTAGTAATGTCCATGCTTCTTTGTCAGGCAAAGTAGTTGATGTATGTGATTATCCACATCCTGTATTTGGTAAATGCTTATCAATAGTAATTGAAAATGATGGATTAGACCAATGGGAAAGTGAATTTATAACGGACCGTCAGTGGAACAAATTAAGTAGTGATGAGTTAAAAACAATTGTTAGGAATGCAGGTATAGTTGGTATGGGTGGAGCTACCTTTCCTACTCATGTAAAACTTTCTCCATCAACAGAAAAAAATATAGATGCATTTATATTAAATGCAGCAGAATGTGAACCATACTTAACTGCTGATTATAGAATGATGCTTGAATACTCTGAGCGTATTGTTACTGGAGTTAACATGGCCATGAAAATACTTGGAGTTAACAAAGGATTTGTAGGTATAGAAGATAACAAACCAGAAGCCGCAGCTTTAATGAAGAAAGTTTTTAAAGAAACAGGAGTAGAGGTTGTTGAACTTCCAACTAAGTATCCACAAGGTGCTGAAAAAATGCTTATAAAGATGTTACTTAATCGTGAAGTACCTTCTGGTGGATTACCTATGGATGTAGGCGTGGTTGTTCAAAATGTAGGTACAGTTATAGCTATAAATGATGCAGTGACAAAAGGAATTCCTCTTATAGAAAGAGTAACTACAATTAGTGGAGGAGCTATTAAAGAGCCTAAAAATCTTTTACTTAGAATTGGGACTACATTTAGTGATGCAATTAATTTTTGTGGTGGTTTCTCAAAGACTCCAGAAAAAATTATAATGGGTGGTCCTATGATGGGATTTGCTCAGTGTAGTTTAGATGTTCCTGTAATCAAAGGCGTATCAGGAATTTTAGCTTTGAGTAAAGAAGATATTAACTATGGGAAGGAAGAACCCTGTATTAGGTGTGGACGTTGTATAGATGCGTGTCCTATGGGATTAAATCCAAGTATGCTGAGTATTCTTGGTCAGCGCAATTTATTTGAAGAGGCAAAAGAAGATTATAATCTTTTAGATTGTGTGGAATGTGGAAGTTGTGTTTACGGGTGTCCAGCAAAACGTAATATTGTTCAATATGTAAGATATTGCAAGGCTCAAAATGCAGCACTTACATTAAAAAAATAGGAGATGATTTATATATGGCTGAAACAAAAATAACTGAAAATCTTTTAACTGTCTCTGCATCACCACATATTCGATCAGAAGAATCTATTGCAAAAATTATGTGGAGTGTTAACATAGCTTTGGCGCCAGCAGCCATTTTTGGTGTATATAATTTTGGTATAAAAGCATTAATAGTAATTGCTGTAGGAGTAATATCTGCTGTTGGTTTTGAATATTTAATACAAAGATTTAGAGGGAAGCCAATAACTATCAGTGATGGAAGTGCATTTTTAACAGGTTTAATATTATCTATGTGTTTACCACCAACAATACCACCTTATATGGCGGCTGTTGGATCATTTATAGCAATCGTAATTGCTAAGCATTCTATGGGTGGGCTAGGATACAACATATTTAATCCAGCGCATATAGGAAGAGCTGCTCTAATGGTTTCCTGGCCAGTGGCTATGACTACCTGGAGTAATATGACCACTGTTGTTGATACTGTAACTTCCGCTACACCGTTAAATATATTGAAGCAGCAAGGATATTCTAAATTAATCGAAATCTTTGGTGGTAATGTTAACCTGTACAAGGCATTATTTATTGGAACTCGTAATGGAAGTATTGGTGAGACTTCTACTATTTTACTTGTTCTTGGTGGGATATTTTTAATTTATAAAGGTTATGTGAATTGGCAAGTACCAGTTTTAATGATTGGAACCGTAGGAATCTTAACATGGATATTTGGTCCATTAGGTTTATTTACGGGAGACCCGATTTTTCATATGATGGCTGGTGGTCTAATAATTGGGGCTTTCTTTATGGCTACAGATATGGTTACAATACCAATTACCCGTAAAGGGCAAATTATTTTTGCTATTGGTGCAGGAGTGCTTACAAGTTTAATTAGACTTAAAGGTGGCTATCCAGAAGGTGTTTGTTACGCTATTCTGCTAATGAACAGTGTTACACCTCTTATTGATCGTTTATGTCCTCCAATTAAATTTGGTTCAAGGAGGTAATGAAATGTCTATAAATCATGTTAATAAAGAGTATAGTATTTTTCAGATTGCAATGAATTTGACAGCTGCATGTTTTATATCAGGTGTAATTATTGCTGTAACATACTTTATAACTGAACCCATTGCCCTGCAGAAAGCAGCTATTCTTAAAAATAATTCCATGAAAGCATTAGTTAAAGATGCTGAAAATTTTAGGCCTATAGAAGATAAAAAAGATTGGTATGCTGCTGAAAAGGGTGGAAAAACCATTGCTTATGTAGTACCTGCAGAAAGTAAGGGCTATGGAGGGGCTATTAAAATCCTTGTAGCAGTTTCAACCCACGGGAAAGTTATTAATTTTGATATAGTATCTCATAATGAGACCCCGGGGCTTGGAAGTAATGCACAAGATGAACCCTTTAAAGGACAGTTTAAAGGGAAGAACTTTGATGAGCTCATAGTTACTAAAGACCCATCTAATACTAAAAATATTCAAGCTATGACTGGAGCTACTATTTCTTCAAGAGCAGTTACTAAAGGTATTAAAGAAGCTGTAGAAGAAGTTTCTAAATTTACAGGAGGTAAATAGTATGAAGGAATTATGGAATATATACAAAAAAGGCATAATTGAAGAAAATCCTATATTCGTACTTGCTTTAAGCCTCTGTCCTGCGTTGGCGGTAACCAGCACAGCCGTAAATGCTCTAACTATGGGGCTTTCTGTGATGTTTGTTATAACTGCTAATAATACAGTAGTGTCGTTAACAAGAAAATTTGTTAACCCTAAGGTTCGTGTGCCGGTTTATATAACTTCTATAGCTACTATTGTTACATTAGTTCAATTAATATTACAGGCTTTTGCACCTATACTATATAAGGCATTAGGTATTTATTTGGCACTAATAGTGGTTTTTGCTATTATATTAGCTCGTGCTGAAGTATTTGCATCAAAAAATTCTGTAGTACCATCATTTTTGGATGGATTAGGAATGGGAACAGGTTTTTCACTAGCTTTATTATTAATTGGTGTAATACGTGAGCTATTTGGAGCAGGATCTATATTTGGTATTAAATTGCTTGGAGTATGGTATAATCCAGCATTAATTATGATTTTACCTCCTGGTGCTTTTATATTAATTGGATATCTGGTTGGTGCTTTTAAAATATATAATCAGCACAGAGAAAAAATTAAAGTCCAAAGAGGTGAATTATAATGAAAGAATATTTAACTCTTTTTATAAGTGCTGTTGTAGTAAATAACTTTGTTTTAACTAGATTTCTTGGATTATGTATTTTTTTTGGAGTTTCCAAAAACTTAAATGCTTCAATTGGTATGGGAATGGCGGTAAGCTCTGTTATGACGCTAAGTACAATGCTAGCATGGCTCGTTTATCATTTTGTACTTGCACCTTTCCACTTGACATTCCTGACAACTGTAGTATTCGTGCTATTAATAGCTAGTTTTGTACAACTTTTAGAAATGGTTATAAAAAAGCAGGCTCCTGCTTTATATAATATGTGGGGAATATATCTATTGCTAATTGCAACAAACTGCGTTGTGCTTGGTGTTCCACTTTTAAATGTTGAATCAAATTTTTCATTTACAAAAAGTGTAGTTCATGCAGTAGGATCAGGTATGGGATTTGCTTTAGCAATAATTTTAATGGCAAGCTTAAGAGAGAAATTAAGACTAGCCGATGTGCCTAAACCACTTGAGGGCCTTGGTATTGCGTTTATTTTAGCAGGTATGCTGGCTTTATCATTCCTTGGTTTTTCAGGCATGATTGCTTTATAGAAAGGAGCTGGGGAATAATTATGAATAGTGGAGTTTTAAATATTGCAATAATGGTTTTGGTGGTTATGACAGCTGTAGGTCTTATATTTGGACTTATATTGGCCTATGCAAATAAAAAGTTTGCTGTTGAAGTTAACCCTTTAATACACATGGTGGAGGATGTGCTTCCAAAGGGACAGTGTGGTGCTTGTGGATATGCTGGCTGTCAGGCTTACGCTGAGGCAGTAGTTATGAATGCCGATGTTCCTCCAAATCTTTGTATTCCTGGGAAGAAACCCGTAGCTAATACAGTAGCAGAGTTAACAGGAAAAATTGCACCAGAGATAGAAACTAGATTTGCTTATATAGCATGTAAAGGAACAGTAGCAAATGCATCAAAGGATTATAATTATGTGGGTGTACAAGATTGTGTTGCTGCTAATTTATTACAATCAGGACCTAAATCATGTAAATATGGTTGTCTAGGATTAGGAACCTGTGTTAATAATTGTCCCTTTGAAGCAATGTCTATAGGAAAGGATGGCATACCTATAGTAGACAAAGAAAAATGTACAGGTTGTGGTAAGTGTGAAACGGTTTGTCCTAAAAAGGTAATCAAAATTATTCCAGTTAACACAATGGTAGAGGTTAACTGCAACTCTAAGGATAAAGGAGCTATAGCACGAAAGTTATGTAAGGCTGCATGTATTGGCTGTGGTATCTGCAGTAAAAATTGTTCCTTTGAGGCTATCAAAGTTGAGAATAACTTGGCAATAGTTGATACTCATATATGTAGTGAAAAATGTAGTGATCCTACATGTATAGCTAAATGTCCAACTGGAGCTATAGTGTCAACGGGAATACCAGTATCAGCAAAGGCTCAGGAAGAGAGTACTGATAACATAACTAGTGTATAGCAATATAGATAACCATGCCCGAAATTTAACTTATGCTCCAGAATATGCTGACAAACTTCAGCACGTTAAAAACTTTTAATCAGTCTAAAGTTCGTGTTTTTGAAAATCTAAGAACCTTATATAAACTCGCTATGCTCAAACATATATAAGGCTCTAAGATTTTCTAAAAACACTTCACTAAGACTGACAAAAAAGTTTTTAAATGTGCTTCAGTTTTGTCAGCATATTCCTACGCATAAGTTAAATTTTTACTGTGGTTACCTATAGAGGAAATTTCATATTTATTATTTTAAAAAGTGCTAATACTTTATGTGGTAGTTTATATTGAGTTTAACCACCAATGTGCAGTCGTGTAAAATATAAATTTTGAATTATGCAATTTCCTCTATAGATACCCAACTTCTAAGACTTACTTATGTATAGGGGTATATTGCCAGTTCTGACGGCATATTTAAATACTTTTTTAATGAGTCTTAGCGACGGATTGTGGAAAAACCTTAGAACTTTAGATATGTTTGAGTGAAACGAGTTTATCAAAGTTCTTAGGTTTTTCCACAATCCAAGCTTTAGACTCATAAAAAAGTATTTATGGTGCCTAAGAACTGGTAATATACCCCGGTGGTTAAGTCAAGTTTCTAGGTTTAGTATCTATAGTTTTTCTGACACTATTGTAAAAAGTTTAGGTATTCCTTTATCTTCAGGTTTAGGGCCTTCAGTTTCCTCTAATGTTTTTATGTATAAACTATTATTAGCAATAGAAGTTATAATTTCACCCATAGTCCATTTCCTTAAATAAGCTTTCTGAAAGGATGATTTTTCTTCATCCGTAAGATTTTCAAAACCAGGTACAAATTTCATATATGCAACCTCAGTTTCTTCAATATCTTTACTAAAATAATCCCCAGTAACTTTATGTTTTTTACCTTTACTCGTTATAAGTTTTGTTGAAATAGGATGAAAATCTTCTACAATAAAAATTCCACCCTTACGAAGTAACCTAGAAGCTATATTAAAAAATGGATTTAAATCTATAAAATAATGAAGTATACCTAATTCACAAAAAACTATATCATAGTCTCCAGTTATATTTTCCGCTGGAATCTTAAGTACATCAGAGACTATGTAATTAATTTCAACACCACATTCTCTAGCTAAATCTAATGCATATCTAGAATTTTCATAAGAAAAATCTATTACAGTAACATCTGCTCCCATTAAAGCTAAAGATACTGCTTTTGTACCATGAGATCCAAGCAGATTAGCTATCTTTTTGTTTTTCACATCAGTTAAATACTGACTTAGTAATCCAAGTTTAGAAGTAGGATCTGACATTATTTTTTGAGAAGCTTCGCTAGGAGAGCCAAAACGGTAAACCCATGCCTCATATGCCATTTGATTCCAGGCTAACTCATTCACTCTAGTATGTTCCTCTTGCATTTGAAATCCTCCTGATTTGTATGTTAAAGATCATCGTGCCCTAAATTTAACTTACACTTCGAGCCTAGTTTTCTATATATAAATTAATATATAAAATTTTACTATAACACTAACACATTTACAATGTAAGAATAAATATAAATTACTTATATTAGTTTAGTAATTTTTATAAAATATAACTTAGTCATATATTATAAAATAGTCTTTAGATTTAATAGTCCTATTATTTACTAATAGAGGTGCAGTAATGAGGTTTTGAAAATATTTTTTAGTTTTTATACCTATAAGTATTCTAGATGAGTATATACATAATAATAGCTGTTTCTTTCCTTATGTAAGATTCATGCATTATAAATATAAAAATACACATAATAATAGTAAGTCATGTTGAATTAAAGATTAATTTTCATATAATGAAATATTTGAATAGTTGACTTTTATAAATGACTTAAACAACATATTAGGAGGTAGTATACTTATGCTAACCGGTGTAGTGAAATGGTTTAATGATGAAAAAGGATTTGGTTTTATATCTGGAGATAACGGTAATGATGTATTTGTGCATTACTCTGCTATAAAAGAGGAAGGAAAAAGAAAAGACTTAAGTGAAGGACAGCAAGTTATGTATGATACAGTTGAAACTCCAAAAGGATTACAAGCAATAAATGTCCAAAAAATGTAGTTAAGGGATGCTAACAAGGCATCCTTTTGTTTATATTCTAATTAGTATATATAGATAACCACGCCTGAAATTTAACTTATACGACCGAATATGCTGCCAAACTTCGGCACGTTAAAAACTCTTAATCAGTCTAAAGTTCGTGTTTAAGCAGAGAGCCAAAATTTGTGATTTTGTGCGAATCGGTTAAGCAGACATACAAAATCTGTGATTCTGATATGGTCGCTTACTCTGTGAGCACTACTCTGACCATAGGAAGAGTAGTTTCATAATAGATTTAAAAGAAGCTTTGATATGGTTGAAAGCTATTCAGGCTTTCAACCATATCAAAGCTTCTAAGATTTTCAAAAACACTTCACTAAGACTGATTAAAAGTTTTTAAATGTGCCTACAGTTTTGGCAGCATATTCCTACGTATAAGTTAAATTTAAAAGTTCCGTACCTATAGTTGTAAAATAAATGTAAGGTTTTTTATAATTTTAACAAATATCTAAAATAGACAAGTTGAAAAATGTTCCTGTTTTTTTTATACTAAATTATAGAATAAAAAACAGGGGGAATAATAATGGATAGCAATATTAAATGGGTAGTAGAACAGAAGGTTAAAAAAGTCATTGAAAATCTAAAGAAAAACAATATGGAAGCTTGCTATGTAGAAGATGAAAATGCTGTACTTGAAAAAGCAGCACAATTTATAAAAGAAGGAGATACAGTATCTGTAGGAGGATCTATGACACTTTTCGAAACTGGTGTAATAGATTTTTTGAGAAATGGAAAATACAATTTTCTAGATAGATATGAAGAAAACTTGACTCCAGAAGACATGAAAAATATTTATAGAAAAACTTTTTTTGCAGATGCTTATGTGGTTAGCAGTAATGCAGTAACTGAGAATGGTGAGTTGTATAATGTAGATGGAAACGGAAATAGAGTAGCAGCAATGATCTATGGTCCAGATAAGGTAATAGTAATAGTTGGCGTAAATAAAATTGTAAGAGATTTAGATGAAGCTATAAAACGTAATAGGGAATATGCAGCTCCAGCTAATGCAAAACGTTTGAATAAGAATACTCCATGTACAAAAGCGGGACATTGCATGGAATGCAGCAGCGAAGATAGAATATGTAACGACTATGTGCTTATAAGAAAACAAGGCAACAAAGACAGAATAAAAGTAATAATTGTTGGTAAGGAATTGGGATATTAAAAAGGACCTTTAAGGTCCTTTTTAATAAGTTTCTAAACTTGAAATTTAGCTAATTAAAAATATATTTACTTAAACTATATAAATTTAACGAAGCTGGTATATTAGTCATATCTATGTAGTCCATAGGATAATCTCCATCCCAAGGGTAAATAGTTAAGTATTTTTCGTTATAAACATTGATTACTAACTTATCCTTTTTGAAGGTTAAAACCATTTTATAGGAAGGTTTACTAGGTAGGTCTTTAGGTTTTAATATAAAATTACTTTTATTTAGAGCTTTTAACATAGCTTTTATAATATCCATATTTTCTTTAGTTAATTCCTTTTCTTTATAAAAGTTACTATCTAGGATAGTTCCCTTATAAGAAGTTTCTAAAGTAAAGTTTTTAGCTAAAATATTTGTGTAATAAAAATTATTAGGTTTAGTTTTTTTGAAACTAATATTATTAAGGTTATAATTGCAACCTACTAATAAGATAGTTATAATAAATAATGTACAGGAAAAAAGTACTACTTTTTTCAATGTCACCACCCTAACATAAATTGTTCTAAATTAAATTATGAAAATAATTAGATTTTTAGTACAATTAAGTATGATACTTATACATATAACATATAGATTTTAGTGTATAATTCAAAGTATTTGAACGCATATAAGTTTTATTAGAATAAAGTTAAGAAGCGCATTGATGAACTAATCCAGCATACAGCCAAAATCTGTGATTTTGTGCGAATCGGTTAAGCAGACATACAAAATCTGTGATTTTGATATGGTCGCTTACTCTGTGAGTACTCCTCTGAAGAGGAGTTTCCTATAAAGATGGGAGTGTTAGAGCGGGTAGTCATCGGATAAAATAAATTTGGAGGTAAGTAGATTTGAAATATAAAATTATGGCAGTTGATATGGATGGAACGCTGCTAAATGATGACAAATATATATCAGATTATAATTTAAGTATGATACATAAGGCTGTAAAATCTGGAATTAAATTTGTAGTATGTTCAGGAAGGATGCCCTGTGGTCTGAAATTTTATGAAGAAACCATAGCTAAAAGTCAACCTATGATTTGTTGTAACGGTGCTGTTATTCTTGATGAAAATAGAAATGCTATTCTATCAGAGAGCTTAGATAGAAAATCCACATTACAAGTTATAGACATTTTAAGAGAAAAAAAAGATACATACTTTCATTTCTATGATGAGAAATTAATATATGGTGAACAATTTAGTTACGCTATAGAGCATCTTTATAATTTTAGCAGAAGTCTAGATAGAAGATTTAGAACTGATATTAGATTGGTTTCAGATTCAAAAGAGTACATAGCAAATTCCAGTTCTGACTTTTATAAAATAGTAGTTATAGATAAAGATTTAGATTATTTAGAGGAACTTAGAAACAGAATAGACAAAGTGGAAGGGCTAGAGACTACAAAATCGGGAGCAGAGAACATCGAAATAATTAGTAAAGGTGTATCTAAGGGTAATGGCCTAAAAATATTAGCTAACCATTATGGAGTTTCAATAGATGAATGTATCGCTGTAGGAAATGATGAAAATGATATAAGTATGATCAAATGTGCAGGATTTGGAATTGCTGTAAGCAATGCTAGGGACATAGTAAAAAAGTATGCAGCATATATTACTAACAAGGATAACAACAATGGAGCCATTGGAGAAATAGTTGAAAAAGTTATATTAAAATAAACAGAGAGTCCAAATCTATGATTTTTACATGGTCATCTACTTTGTGAGTAATTCTCTAATCATAGGAATAGAAGTTTCATATAAATATAGGAGTGTTAGGTAGGTAGTCATGGCATAAAACATAGTATTTTGTTTTCTTATAGAGAGTACTATATTTATTAATATAAATTAGATAAAAGACTTCAACTTATACAGTAAATTGAAGCTTTTTATCTAATTTTATTATTTTTATAAAAATTTAATTTTAGTCTTCTTCTAAACAATACAATGGCTTTTGCTATAGATGATACAAAGAATGAAGCAACAGCAACTGTACCGGCTATAGACAGAGTTTGGATACCCAGCCCTAAAGATTCAGTAATATTTCCCTGAATTGACTGAAACATAGTGTTGTACATCCCACCTCCTGGAACCAATGGAATAATTGCACAAATAATAAAGGTAGTCACTGGAGTTTTTAGTAAACGTGCTGCAATTTCGGAATAGGTGGAAGCAATAGCTGATGCTATGAAAAAAGAGCCAACATTAGAAAATCCCAAGTGATCAAAAGCTAATAGGTAGATGAGCCAACTAAGACCTCCACCAAGTGAAGCAAAAACTAGATTTTTACCTTTTATATTAAACATAACTGCAAACCCAAAGGTTGCTACTAAGGCATAAAATGAATTTAATAGCAAGACTAAACACCTCCTATATAAAGAACCAAAATTTAAGAACCACTCCTGTTCCTATAGCAATTCCTACAGCTATTAAAACAGCTTCAATGGCTCGAGTAATTCCAGATATTAAATCGCCAGCTATAGTATCCCTTATAGCATTTGTTATAGCAAGACCAGGAACAAGAAGCATTATAGATCCTACTATGATTTTGTCAGAATGAGTACCTACATTCAAATATGTAGAGACTAAAGCTAGTATAGCAGTCATTGAACCGCAAATTATATTTATAAAAAATTCATTAGTTTGTAGCAAGCTCAAAAATATTGATGCTAATTTAATTATACAACCTATAGCTAAAGAAACTAAAAAATCCTTAGTGTTGCCTCCAAAAACTAAGGTAAAAGATGAAGCTACAATTCCAGACATTAATATATTGATGCTATTACTATATGGTTTACAAAGCTCAACCTGTTTCAGCTTCTTCTCTATGAAATTTAAGGTTAAACCTTTATTTCTTATGTTTCTAGAAATATCGTTAACTTCACATATTTTTTCTAAATTTACAGTTCTGCTTTTCACTCTTTTTATAAGAGTAATAGTTTGACCATATTGATTTGATGCAGATACCATTACTACAGTAGGCGTTACGAAAGGAGTTGCGTTCTTTATATTGCAAGCTTCACATATTCTTGTAATAGTTTCTTCAACTCTATATATTTCTGCACCGCTTTCTAACATTATTTTTCCAGCATAAGCTGCTACATTTATTATTCTATTAATATCCATAATTTCGTTCTCCTTGTTATAAATCATGAATAAAAAATTTCATTTTAATTCTATAAGTATTATATCATAAAAATATATGAATTTAATTAATAGTTTTTTTTGAATTTTATAAAAATATACTATGCTACAAAAAACTTGCAAATTAGTAAAAATAATTTTATAATTTTCTTTAAGGGATTATTAATAGTAATTAAAAACTATTATAATAATAAAATAAGTGTTGCCTGAAATTAGTAATAAAGAGTATAATTTTATACTAGAATATCTTAGTATATAAGAATAAAGAGAGGGGATAAATAAATGAATTTTGAAAACCTAAAAGCAACTGATAAAGAAATTTTCGATGCAGTGGAAAGAGAGTTGGAAAGAGAAGAAAAAGGTATAGAACTTATAGCTTCTGAGAATTTTACTAGCAAGTCAGTAATGGAAGCTATGGGATCTTTTCTTACAAATAAATATGCTGAAGGACTTCCAGGTAAAAGATATTATGGAGGTTGTCATGTAGTTGATATAGTTGAAGATTTAGCAAGAGATAGAATGAAAGAATTATTTGGTGCAGAACATGTTAATGTTCAACCACATTCAGGTTCTCAGGCTAATATGGCTGTTTATATGGCTGTTCTAAATTTAGGAGATACAGTACTTGGAATGGACTTAAGTCATGGTGGTCATTTAACTCATGGAAGTAAGGCTAGTTTTTCTGGAAAACTTTATAATTTTGTTTCTTATGGAGTAAGTAAAGAAACTGAACGTATAGATTATGAAGAACTAAGACAATTAGCATTAAAAACTAAGCCTAAAATGATTGTTTCAGGAACAAGTGCATATCCAAGAGAATTAGATTTTAAAAAAATAAGGGAAATATGTGATGAAGTCGGAGCTTATATGATGGTAGATATGGCTCATATAGCTGGCTTAGTTGCAGCAGGAGAACATATGTCACCAGTACCATATGCAGATTTTGTTACTACTACAACACATAAAACTTTAAGAGGACCAAGAGGTGGTGCAGTAATCTGTAAAGAAAAATACGCAAAAGATATAGATAAGACTGTATTCCCAGGAATTCAAGGTGGTCCACTTATGCATGTTATTGCAGGAAAAGCAGTATGTTTTGGAGAAGCATTAAAAGATGATTATAAAGAATATATTAAGCAAGTAATTAAGAACTGTAAGGTTTTAGCAGAAGAGTTAACTAACTATGGTTTTAGACTTGTATCAGGTGGATCAGATAACCATCTTATTCTTATAGATTTAACAGATAAAAATATAACAGGAAAAGATGCAGAGAAACTACTAGATGAAGTAGGCATTACTGTTAACAAAAATACTATACCTTTTGAAACATTAAGCCCATTTGTTACTAGTGGATTAAGAATTGGAACACCTGCTGTAACAACAAGAGGCTTTAAAGAAGAGGAAATGAAAAAGATAGCATACTTCATAAACTACACTTTAGAAAATAGGGATAAAGATTTATCCAATATAAAAGAACAAGTATATGAACTATGCAGTAAATTTCCAGTATATGAATAAGTATTAATAACAAGCATAAACAGAATAGTTTTTATAAGTAAGCACTGATATTTTGTTATCAGTGCTTTTCATTTATTATGTAATAAAGTGAAACTTACATTAGACGGGAGTATTAGAGTGGGTAGTCATCGGATAAAGTGAAACTAAGTTATATAATATTTAAAACATTACAGGCATATAATTAATAGAACTTATTTCAAAAAATTGTGTAAAAGGATGGGGACTA
Source organism: Clostridium sp. DJ247 (assembly GCF_014231265.1). NCBI lineage: Bacteria > Bacillati > Bacillota > Clostridia > Eubacteriales > Clostridiaceae > Clostridium > Clostridium sp. DJ247. The sequence goes on from NZ_JABAIW010000016.1 coordinate 61,516, forward strand.
TATGATAAAAAAAGGAAACTGGATTGAAGTTGAACAAGTGGTTTATTGTAATGAAAAAATTCCTGTAAAAATCTTTATTAGGGGAAACTGTATAAATGACTGCAATATAGGGGAAAGCTCAGAGGTAAAAATTATAACAGGGCAAGTTGTAAAAGGTATTGTTTCGAGAGGAAACCTGTTTTATAGCAATATAAAGAACTTAGGTAAAGATGTAAAAGAAATATTAATGGTAGGAAAAATAAAAAGTTGATATAAAGTATTTAAATATAAAAAAGAGCAATAGTAGGTTTTTAGCCAAAAAATCTACTATTGCTCTTTATTTAAGTTCTATCCTCAAAATTAACCACTATACTTATGGATAAATTAATGTTATTTTAGAATTATAAATACTTTATGTCATTGTATAACTTATAGTGGATGAAAATCTTTCAAAAAAATCTATTCAAGAGTATTTCGGTGTGAACTCTTCACTTGCAGCATATTTTATTAACTAAACAAGGTCTAAATTTCCAAGATATGTAACTTAACGCAACGTTTCTACAAGAAAATATGAATATAATTATAAAATATTAACTTAAAATATTTATAAAACTGTAGATTTATGATATAATTTATACGAATTATCCTTAAAATATGTATAGAAATGTTCGTAAATTTTATAATAAGGAGAAATGATATGAATAATAAAGTTAAAAGACTATTGGTTGAAAAGAAAATTGGATTTGATGTTGAAGCACAGCATATGCTTAAAGATTTAAAAGAAAGTTTAGGTATTGCAGGCTTAAAGAATATTAGAATAGTTAACCGATATGATATATCCGGTATATCAGATGAAGAATATGAGAAAGTAAAGTATACTATTTTCTCAGAGAAAACTGTAGATAAAGTTTATGAGGAAAACATTCAGGTGGCTGAAAATGAAAGAGTGTTTGCAGTTGAATATCTACCAGGACAATATGATCAAAGAGCTGATTCTGCATCACAGTGCATTCAAATACTTACCCAAAATGAAAAGCCGAACATTTTATCAGGGAAAATATATGTGGCTGAAGGCAGTATAACTGATGAAGAATTTGTTAAGATAAAGAATTATTGTATAAATAACGTTGATTCTAGAGAAGCTTCTCTAGAAAAACCAGAATCTTTAGAAATGGAAGTAAGTATTCCTGCTTCAGTGGAAATTTTAAATGGATTTATAGATCTTAGTGATGAATCTTTAAAGAAGTTTATGGAAGACAATGGCTTAGCTATGGCTTTTGAGGATTTAAAATTATGTCAAAGCTACTTCAGAGATGAAGAAAAGAGAAATCCAACTATTACTGAAATTAAAGTAATAGACACTTATTGGTCAGATCATTGTAGACATACTACATTTTCTACAGAGTTAACAGAAGTTGAAATAGAAGAAGGTAATTTATCAAACCCAATTAGAAACAGTTATGAAGAATATTTGAACACCAGAGAAGAATTATATAAAGATAATAAAAAACCTATGTGTTTAATGGATATAGCTGTTATAGGAATGAAAGAGCTTAAGAAAAAAGGATTGTTAGATGATTTAGATGAATCAGATGAAATTAATGCTTGCAGCATAGTTGTTGATGCGGATATAGAAAATACAAATGAAAAGTGGCTTGTAATGTTTAAGAATGAGACACACAATCACCCAACAGAAATTGAGCCTTTTGGTGGTGCTGCAACTTGCCTTGGAGGAGCAATTAGAGATCCTTTATCAGGAAGATCCTATGTTTACCAAGCAATGAGAGTTACAGGTAGTGCAGATCCAAGAACTAAAATTGAAGATACATTACCAGGAAAACTTCCTCAGAAGAAAATTACTGTGGGAGCTGCTCATGGATATAGTTCTTATGGTAATCAAATTGGTTTAGCAACAGGTCAAGTTGCAGAAATATATGATGAGGGATATGTTGCAAAGAGAATGGAAGTAGGTGCAGTTATTGGTGCAGCACCTAAAGACAATGTAGTAAGAAAGACACCTGTAGCAGGAGATATAGTAATCTTACTAGGCGGAAGAACAGGAAGAGATGGCTGTGGTGGAGCTACGGGTTCATCAAAAAAACATACAGAAACTTCTATATTAACCTGTGGTTCTGAAGTACAAAAAGGAAACGCTCCTACAGAGAGAAAAATACAAAGATTATTTAGAAAAACGGAAGTAAGTACTTTAATTAAAAGATGTAATGACTTTGGAGCTGGTGGAGTGTCTGTAGCTATTGGAGAACTTACAGATGGATTAAATGTAAATCTTGACTTAGTACCTAAAAAGTATGAAGGACTAGATGGTACTGAGCTTGCTATATCTGAATCCCAAGAACGTATGGCAGTTGTAGTGGCAAAGGAAGATGAAGCTAAGTTTATAAAATATGCAGAAGAAGAAAATCTTGAAGCTGTAACTGTTGCAGAAGTAACTGAAGAAAGAAGATTAAGATTACATTGGAAAGGAAACTATGTTGTAAATTTAAGCAGAGATTTCCTAAATACCAATGGAGTAAGAGGTAAGACTAAAGTAAAAGTAACAGCGCCTAAGGAAAGTGAAAATTACTTTAAGAATAAAACAAATAATGCAGATTTAAAAGAAACTTTATTAAATACTTTAAAGAATTTAAATATATGCAGTCAGAAGGGTCTTATAGAAAGATTTGATAGTACTATAGGGTCAGGAACAGTTTTAATGCCATTAGGAGGAAAATATCAACTTACACCTTCAGAAGGTATGGTAGCAAAACTTCCTGTTTTAGGCAAAGAAACAACTACAGGAACTATTATGACTTATGGATATAATTCTAAAATTGCTAAGTGGAGTCCTTTCCATGGAGCTATATATGCTGTAATCGAATCTGTAGCAAAAATTATAGCTTGTGGAGGAGAACTAAGTAAAACAAGACTAACTTTCCAAGAGTACTTTGAAAGATTAGGAGAGGATCCAATAAGATGGGGTAAACCTATGTCAGCTCTACTAGGTGCTTTACATGTACAAAAACAGTTAGGCATAGCAGCTATTGGAGGAAAAGATAGTATGTCTGGAAGCTTTAAAGATATTGATGTACCTCCAACCTTAGTATCATTTGCTGTAGCAGCTGTTAATGTAAAAAATGTAATATCACCAGAATTTAAAAGAGAAGAAAGTAATGTAGTGATTATACCAGTAACAAGAGATGAATATGATATCCCTAATTTTGATGTGTTAAAGAAAAACTTCCATGCTGTAAGTTCTATGATTAGTAAAGGAAAAGTATTGGCTGCTAGTACAGTAAAAGAAGGCGGAGTTGCTGCAGCAATAAGTAAAATGAGTTTTGGTAACAAAATAGGTATGAACTTTACTTTAGATGTGAATTCAGAATACTTGCTTTCACCACAATATGGTTCCATTATATTGGAGCTAGATAAAAATATAGATTTAGATAAAGAGTTACAAGGAATTGAATATACTGTTTTAGGAAACACTCAAAAGGAAGCAGCAATTACTTTAAATGGTATAGGAATAAATATTGATGATATGATTCATGTTTGGGAAAGTCAGCTTGAAAATATTTTTCCTGTTAACACTGAAGAAATTGATGGAAAAATAGAAAAGGTAGAATTTAAAACACAAAATGTAAAGACTCCTACTATAAAAATTGCAAAACCAAGAGTATTTATACCAGTATTCCCTGGTACTAACTGTGAATATGATTCTGAAAGAGCTTTCAAAAGAGCTGGAGCAGAAGTTAAAACTGTGGTTTTAAATAATTTAACAGGAAGGCATATTGAAGAATCTATACACTATATGGCTGAAGCAATAAAATCTTCTCAAATAATTATGCTGCCAGGTGGATTTAGTGCTGGAGATGAGCCTGATGGTTCAGGTAAGTTTATAGCTACAGTATTTAGAAATCCTGAAATAAAAGAAGCTGTTATGGACTTATTAAATAACAGAGATGGATTAATGTTAGGAATATGTAACGGCTTCCAAGCACTTATTAAGCTAGGATTAGTTCCTTTCGGTGAAATAAGAGATATAGATGAAGAGTGTCCTACTCTTACTTATAATAAGATAGGAAGACACGTATCCCAAGTAGTAAGCACAAGGATTGCATCTAACCTTTCACCATGGTTAAGTAATGTTAACGTGGGAGATATACATTCAGTACCAGTATCTCATGGAGAAGGAAGATTCGTAGCTAGTGATGATGTTATAAAAAGCCTTATAGCAAAGGGCCAAGTGGCTACTCAATATGTTGATTTTAATGGCAACCCAACCTATGACAACAGATTTAACCCAAATGGTTCTGTTTATGCTGTAGAAGGAATAACTAGCCCAGATGGAAGAGTATTTGGTAAGATGGCTCACTCAGAAAGAACTGGAAACAATGTTATGAAAAATATTTTAGGAGATAAAGACCAAAAAATATTTGAAGCCGGAGTTAACTATTTTAAATAAGAAACATTATAGGTTCAAGCGTGAAAATTAAACTTATACCACCGGATATATTACCATGTTTCGTCACGTTAAATATTTTTAATTAGTCTAAAGCTCAAATGAGAGAAAAATCTTTAAATGTGACTTCAACATTGGTAATATATCCTTACGTGTAAGTTTAATTTCCTTGCAGGAATCCTATAGATCTTTATGAGTATAATTTTTATTTATAAGGCAATAATATTAATGTAACTTTTTTACTCATATTATAATAAAGTTAGAACTAGTGTATATAAAAATAAACTAGTTCTTTTTCTTTTTGCAAAAAAATAAAAAATATTATAACAAACTGCTGTTATGATACTATTTTAAAGGAATCTAAAGTATTACAAGACTTATCTTTTTCTATTCTAGTCATTGCTTTACATCAATTTTCTAAGTTTTTAAAAATTAACTTTGTTCTAAAAATAGTAAAAAAATAATATAAATACAACAAAGGTATATCAAAAGAGATATATTTATAGACTTCATAGTGTTTTTCTTAGATATCACTTTTAATGGGGGTTAGAAAATGGATTTTAAAGAGTTAATAGAAAAAGATAGAGAGAAAAGAAAAAATGATGATTTTGAGGGTACATTTTTAGATTATCTACAAGTTTTGAAACAAGATCCAAAGATTGCGCAGTTAGCTCATAGAAGAATGTATGATATTATAACTAAATCAGGTATGGAGATCTTAAAACCAGAAGAAAATGTAAGAATAAGAAAAATATATGGTAATGAAACAATAAAGAGTTACAATTTTTTTAAGAATGATTTTTATGGTATTGATAAAACCTTAATGAAAATAGTAAATTATTTTTATTCAGCAGCCATGGAAGGTGAAGAGTCAAGACAGGTACTTTACTTAGTAGGTCCTGTTGGATCTGGTAAATCTTCAATTGTAGAATCTTTAAAAAAGGCTTTAGAATCTAGTGAATCTATATATGCTTTAAAAGGATGCCCTATGAGAGAAGAACCTCTTCACTTAGTTCCGAAGCATATAAGAAAAGAGTTTGAACAAACTCTTGGTATTAGAATTGAAGGAGATTTATGTCCTGTATGCAGACATAGACTAAAGGAAGAGTTTAAAGGGCACTATGAAAATTTTCCAGTAGTTAAAACAGGTTTTTCAATAAGATCTAGAAAAGGAATAGGGGTGGTACCTCCGGTGGATCCTAATAACCAAGATACTTCAGTGCTTGTAGGATCTGTAGATATTTCAAAGATGGATTTATATTCAGAGGATGATCCTCGTATATTATCATTAAATGGAGCTTTTGATGTAGGTAATAGGGGTTTAGTAGAATTTATTGAAGTATTTAAAAATGATGTGGAGTATCTTCATACAGTTATAACAGCTACTCAAGAAAAATCTATACCGTCTCCAGGAAAAGGTTCCATGATATACTTTGATGGAGTTATAATAGCACACTCCAATGAAGCAGAATGGCACAAGTTTAAGTCAGATCATACTAATGAAGCAATTCTTGACAGAATTGTTAAAGTGGAAGTTCCATATTGTTTAGAATTAAACGAAGAAACAAAGATATATGAAAAAATCATAAAAAAGAGTACTTTCACAGCACATATTGCTCCTCATACTATTGAAGTAGCTGCTATGTTTGCTATCCTTACTAGACTTGCACCATCTAATAAAGTGGATACTTTAACAAAAATGAAGATATATAACGGTGAGGAAATTGTTGAGAAGGGTACTACTAAAAAGATAGATATTACTGAACTTAGAGAAGAGGCCGGATTAACAGAAGGTATGGATGGTATATCTACTAGATTTATAATTAAAGCTATAGATAATGCTCTTTCAGATTCAGAACATAATTGTATCAATCCATTAAGCGTTATGGAAAGTATAATTAAGTCTGTAAAGAATCTAGATATAGCAGATGATATAAGAAAAAAATACCTTGGATTTATACAGGATACTATAAGGAAAGAATATAATAAAGTTTTAGAAAAAGAAATTACGAAGGCATTTATTCAAAGCTTTAGAGAACAAGCAGAAAGTCTGTTTAATAACTATTTAGATCATGCAGAAGCTTATGTAAATAAAACCAAAATTAAGGATAGATCTACTGGAGAACAATTAGAACCTGATGAAAAGTTTATGCGTTCTATAGAAGAACAAATAGGAATATCGGAGGGGTCAGCAAAAGGTTTTAGATCTGATGTAACATCATATATGTTCTATCTAATTAGAAAAGGTGGAAATATTGAATATACATGTTATGAACCTTTAAAGGAAGCTATAGAAAAGAAAATAACTACATCTGTAAGAGAAATGTCTCGTATAGTTACTAAAACTAAAGTTAGGGATAAAGATCAGGATAGAAAATATAATTCTATGGTAGAAGAAATGAAAAAGAATGGATATTGTGACCATTGCTGCGATGTTATATTAAAATACGCTGCTAATAATCTATGGAAGGATTGATGATATGGCAGTATTCAGAGAATTTAATCCTATAGGGCATGACAGAGCCGCTGAGGATAGAAGAAGACATAAAGAGTTGGTAGAAGATTCTATAAAGAAAAATTTAGTAGATATTCTATCAGAAGAAAGTATTGTAGGACAGACAAAAAATAAAAAAATAAAAATTCCTATAAGAGGATTAAAAGAATATCAATTTGTATATGGAAAAAACTCTTCTGGAGTAGGCAGTGGAGATGGTACAGAAAAAAGAGGAGATGTAATTGGTACAGAAAAAGAAGGCAATGCCAATGGCGCTGGTAATAAAGGAGCTGGCAATGATGAAGGTGAAGATATATATGAAACTGAAATAACCATAGAAGATATTATGGAGTATATATTTCAAGACTTAAACCTACCAAACTTAACAAAAAAGAAATTTTCCGAGATATTATCTGATGGTTCTAAGAAAAAATGTGGATACCAAAAAAGTGGTATCCCTCCTAGATTGGCAAAAAAACGTACAGTAATTGAAAAAATGAAAAGAAAACAGGGAATGAAGAAGGCAATTAAAGAAGAAGACAGTAGAAAGGGAATTAATGAGGATATATTAAACCAATTTGAAGTAGAAAATAATGAACTTATAGGAAGATTCCCTTTTAAAGAGGATGACTTAAGGTATTACAGAGTAAAACCTGTTAAAAAAAGAGAATATAATGCGGTGGTTTTATGCATAATGGATACATCTGCATCTATGGATCAAAATAAAAAATACTTGGCTAGATCATTTTTCTTTATGTTATATCAATTTGTGAAGATGAAATATTCAAGCGTAGAGGTAGTGTTTATTGCCCATTCTACTGCTGCAAAGATTGTTACTGAACAAGAATTCTTTCATAAGGTAGAATCTGGTGGAACTTATATATCTAGTGGATATAGTAAAGCATTAGATATAATAAAAGAAAGGTACAACCCAGCTACGTGGAATATTTATGCTTTCCATGTTAGTGATGGAGATAACTGGAGTGAAGATAATGACAGAGCTGTTAAGGCAGCCAACAGCCTATGTGATGCTTGTAATTTATTCGGATATGCAGAAATTATGGCTTACGGATATACCAGTGCCATAAAGAAAAGATATGCTAATGAAGTTAAAAGAAGTAACTTTGTATCAGTAGCTATGAAGAAAAAAGAAGATATGTGGGATGCACTTAAGGATATGCTTACAGTAGATATAAAAAATGATATAAATTAGCGGGGGTGAGGGCTTGGAATACACTGTAGGAGATTTGGAGAATTGGAATGAAATCATAGAAGAAAAGGTCAAAGAGTTTGGCCTTAACTACTACCCTCAAGAATTTGAAATTATAAACTACAATGACATGCTGGCATATGAAGTTTACGTTGGAATGCCTTCTATGTATCCTCATTGGAGTTTTGGTAAAGCTTATGAAAAGCAGAGGACTCTCTATAATTATAATTTAACAGGGTTACCTTATGAGATGGTAATTAATTCAGATCCTTGTATTGCATATCTTATGAAGGATAATACCTTGCTTCTTCAAATATTGACTATTGCACACGTATATGGACATAATGACTTTTTTAAAAACAATAGATTATTTAAGGAAGCTACTAATGCTAAATATACGGTAGAAATGTTTAAAAATCACGCAGATATTATAAGATCTTATATAAATGATCCTAGTATAGGCTATGTTGAAGTAGAAAAAATGCTAAATGCAGCACATGCGCTAAAATATCAATCAGATAGGACTGTAGGAGTAAAACATTTAAGTGATGAAGAAATTAGAAGAAGGAAGATGGAAGACTATAAGAATAAAGATGTATATCAGAGTATTATATTACCTAAAGTAAAACATGAGCCACCTAATGTGGATAAAATACCTCAAGAACCTACGGAAGATTTATTAGGGTTTATAGCTAAGCATAGTGATTTAGCTGAGTGGCAGAAGAATGTTATTGAAATAGTTAGAGATGAGGCTAGGTATTTTTTACCACAGATAGAAACTAAAATTATGAATGAAGGTTGGGCAAGTTATTGGCACTATACTACTTTAAAAAGCTTAGACTTACCTCAAAAGCTTCATATAGAATTTATTAAAAGACATAACGATGTAGTGGTGCCCATTCAAGGCAGTATAAATCCATACTTCTTAGGTTTTGAAATATACAAAGATTTAGTAGAAAAGTATGGCATTGAAAAAATATTTGAAGTAAGACTATTAGAAAGAGACGAATCTTTCTTAAGAAGATACCTAACAAAAGAGCTATGTGAAAACCTGAATTTATTTCAATATGTTAAAAAAGACAAAAACTATGTTATAGAAGAAATATCTGATGACGAAGGTTGGAGAGAGATAAGAAACACTTTAAGTAATAGTTGCGGTATGGGTTCTATACCAAATATAAGAGTTATAGATATGTCAAGGTCGGATAAAACTCTAACTTTAGAACATATTTTTGATGGAAGAGAGCTTCAATTACAATATGCAGTGGAAACTTTGAAACATGTTGTGGACTTGTGGAGGCATAGAGTTATTTTGGAAACAAATATGAATGGAAAAGATACTAAAGTTGTTTGTACTGAAGATAAGAAAGTAACTTATGAATAAAGTTTATACAAATTAAATATAGTCTTTGTAATATCTATAGAGTAAGGCATATCATCAAGTTTTAACTTGATGATATGCCTTAATTATTTAAAATATAGGTAAATAGTACCAAATTAACAGTATAATAACATAGTAACAATATTTATTTTACCTTAAATGTTTATAATATCATTTATTAATTAATTAATTATACGAGGGGGAAAAGAATTTGAAACGTTCAAAACAAAAGATAGCAGCAATATTAGCCACAGCATTAATTTTAAACTTTGCACATGTTCCCATGAAAGCTTTAGCAGCTGATGAACCAGCATTACTTGTTACGGAGCTAATGCCAAATACTAAAAATGAAAATGGTGCTGATGCCTATGAGTTCATTGAGCTGTATAATAATTCAGAAAGCACTATTAATGCAAAAGACTACAAGATTATTTACGATTACCAAAATAGCACTCCAAGTCTTACCTGGGACATTAATGCTGATGTAGAAATACCAGCAAAAACAGCTTTTGTAGTTTGGGTTGACAACGGGTCAAACTCAAGTCTTAATTCAACTGATTTTAGAAATACTTTTAATATTACTTCTACAGTTGATGATAAATACATAATAAAAATGCCTTGTGGAAAAGGAATGGCTAATACAAGTCCACGTACTATACATATACAAAAAGATGATGGTACAGAACTAAGTTCAGCATCATATGTAGGTACTGATGCAAGTGATGATACTAAAAGTGCTCATTACAAGTATAGTGGAAATTCTACTATAGCAGCACAAAAGACTATAGACACACCATCTCCTTGTTCTCTTAGTACTGATGAAGGAATTAGTGTTGATGAAGCACCTGTTGATAGTACTGCACCTATAATAGTTCATACAAAAATTGGTGATATAAGTGATTCTACAACGGATGCTGCTATTAATGCAGTTATAACTGATGATACAAAAGTAGAAACTGCTAAACTGTACTACAAAAGTGATGAGGATACTGATTTTAAAAGTATTGATATGACTGATAATGGAAGTGATAACTATAGTGGCATAATTCCATCTACATCGCTTACAGGTTATAGTCTTACATATTATATTGAGGCTTCAGATGGAATTAATGTTGAAAAAACACAAGAATATTCTATAGCGGTTAATCAGGGAACTAACGATAATTCTGGAACAACTGATGATCAAAATCAGCCACCTTTTATTATAACTGAATTGCTTCCAGACTCTAAAACTAATTTAAATGGATCAGATGCTTATGAGTACATAGAGGTGTATAATAATACTGACAAAGATGTAGATTTTAAAGATTATAAAATTCAGTATCATTATCCTGACAAAGGAGATAGCGGTGATGTTTTATGGCCAAGCACTCCTGAAAATATTATAATACCATCTGGTAAGCCAATAGTTTTTTGGATTATGAATGGTAATAATAATTCATTGACAGTAGATGACTTTAATAATTATTTTAAAACATCCTTAGTTGAAAATAAAGACATTGTACGTATATATTCAGCTGGTATGGCCAATTCTGGAGCACGTGGAATAAAAATATGTACTAATACAAATTTGCCTATAGTAAAGGCACTTTACAATATGAATGGTGTTGATGATACGGATCCTGATAAAGGAATACAGTATAGTTATAATTCAGATAATCCTTATGATTTGGTAAATAAGGATAAGTTAGATGCTACTCCTGGAACTGTATCTGTGTCACAAGTTCCAGCCAATAGACTAAATATTTTAGAAGACACTATAAAACCATCAATTGAAATTAAATCAGGTACAGAAATTAATCCTGATGAGGATTTTGATATCAACGCCGTAATAACAGATAACACAAGTGTTAAAACTGTAAATCTATATTTAAAGAGCAGTGCTGATAGTGATTATACAAAGTATAATCTTACTGCCGGAAGCGATTCTGCATTTCATAAGGTGCTAAGTACAGTAGATGTTATTGGAAAGAAGTATTATGATTACTATTTCGAAGCTGAGGATGGAACTAATGTTACTAAAACAGAAGTGCAGCATGTAAGTGTTGCAAATGTAAACTTAAATCCACTTCGCTTAAATGTAGATGATACTTTCATAGGCAAAGGTACTGTTTCTATTAAAGCAAGTCAAGATGTATATCCATCTTCAGCAAGTTTGATAGTAAATGGACAAGATATAACCTCATCCTCTAAGCATGCTTTAGAAAGTGACCCTGTTTTTGCAGTTGATGTTACGCAAACAGATACATTTTTTAAGAATGGAATTGCAGTAGGTACGGATTTACTTAAAATGTTTGATGATGGACTTTACTCAAGCGTAAAAACAATGAGTGTACCTGTAAAAGCTTCATATTTTGAGCAAGGTAAGACTTTTACGATAAGCATCCATTCAGGTACGAAAAAAAGTCCATTTCAACATAATGATGGTGAAAATAATGATAACTTCCAAGTTAAAAATATTCGTTTAATATTACCAGATGGGCGAGAACTTAGATCTGCAGAGTATTTAGATCCCAATAAGCTTATTAATATAGGTGATAGTGCAGGTATGTTGGAAGTTCTAGATTGTAACTTTACTGTTCCAGATGATGCATTTAAAGCCTTAGAATATCAATGGGATACAACAAAGGTTACAGATGGTGAAAACTATTCTATATCAACAACGGATGGTAGCAATAATATATCCGCCAATGTAAAAGTTGATAATACCGCTCCTTTAATTACAACTAATATGACAGACACTCAATATAAAGGTGATTTTAATATTGATGCATCTGCTCCAGATATCACTGCAGGACTAAAATCCCTTAGTGCAACTTTAGATGGAAAAGAAATAACATTACCTTACAATACCTCATCTGTTACTCTGCCATCAGGCAATCATGTACTTAGCTTAAAAGCAGAAGATAATGTGGGTAATATTTCTGAAAAAACTGTTAATTTTACAACACCTGTAGAAAATCCAAATAAACCAGAGATAGTTTCACCTGCTGATGGAACTAAGCTTAATGGTAAGGAGGCCACTTTAAAGGTAAGTGTTTCTGACCCAACTCAAGACGATATGACAATAAAATTCAAAAAAGGTTACAAGTATACTGTGGCTGATAAAGAGATAACTGTAAAATCTGGAGCTACTGATTATAATCCTATGGATGGTAGTGTGGTTACTGGAAGTGATCTTGATTCTATAAAAAGTGATGATGGTAAAGAGTTATCTAATACATCTAGTGATAAATTTCCATATCATTTGTTTGAAGTAAAAGTTCCGCAGGATGCAGAAGATGATTATGTAGCAAATATATTGTGGAAAGGCTCCTCTAATGCAAATAACAAAGTAGCTATGTATGTATGGAATTATACTACAAGTGTTTGGGAAACAGCTATCTCTCATGTAGCAGAAGATAATAATGCTTTTGAATTAAATGCTGATGTTAACATAAAAGATAGAGTTGCTAATGGTACAATGAAGGTACTTGTACAGGAGTTTATGAACAGTAACTCACAAATTGGTGATAGTAACAATGGCAATAGTAACATACAAGGTGTTAATGTACCTACGGGCAATGCAAATGACACTCCTAGAGAAAATTATGATTTTACTTTAGCTTGGGAATCAGATACACAATATTATAATGAAACCTGGTATGAACACCAAATGAATATAAATAATTGGATTCTTGCTAACCGCGATAGAATGAATATCAAGTATGTTTTCCACACAGGAGATATTGTTGATGAATCTGATAAGCAGGAACAGTGGAATCGTGCTGATGCTGCTTATGAGATGTTTGATAAAGCAGGAATCCCTTACGGCGTATTGGCAGGTAATCATGATGTAGGTCATAAAGCTGAGGACTATACTGAATACTCTAAGTATTTTGGAGAAGACAGATACAAGAACAATCCTTGGTATGGAGGCAGCTATAAAAATAATAGAGGACATTATGATTTAATATCCTCTGATGGAATTGATTTTATCATGATATATATGGGTTGGGGAATTGGTGATGAAGAAATAGCTTGGATGAATAGTATACTTAAACAATACCCAAATCGTAAAGCAATACTTAATTTTCATGAATATTTACTGGCAACTGGAGGTTTCGGAGAAATTCCTCAGAGAATTCACGATGAAGTTGTAAAAACAAATCCTAATGTTAGTATGGTATTTTCAGGCCATTATCATAGTGCAAATCAGAAAGTAGAAGAATTTGATGATAATGGAGATGGAGTTTCAGATCGTAAGGTATACCAAATTCTATTTGATTATCAGGCTATGGCAGAAGGTGGACAAGGATATATAAGACTTATGCACTTTGACCTAAAGAATCAGAAGATAATATTCCGTACCTATTCTCCATCACTGGATGATTATGATGCTGAAGTTCCAGAGTTCCCTGTAAGTCAGGAGGAATTTGAAATACCTTTTAATGATTTAGGATTATCCGTTAAAGAGAAAAAAGTTTCTACAGATTATATGAAGGTTAACTTATATACAGATAATGAAATTGGTAAAGTTGAAAATGTAAAAAGTGGAAGTGAAGCATCAATGCAGTGGAATAATGTGCCTGCAACTCCTACTGGTTGGTATGCAGAAGCAAGGGATGCTTTTGGAGGAATTGCCAAATCAGAAGTTAGTTATGTAACTGGAGGAAGTAATACGTCATCAGGAAGCAGTAATTCATCATCTGGTAAGGGTGGCAGTTCAACACCAAGAACCCCTGTAACGCCAAACCAATCACCAGCAGTATCAAAAAGAATAGCTGGTGCTAATAGAATGGATACTTCTATAGCAATTGCTAAGGAGCAATTTACAGATAAAGAACCAGATGCAGTTGTTTTAACTTCAGGAAATAATTTTCCAGATTCACTAGGGGGTTCATTATTAGCATATAAGCAGAATGCACCAGTATTATTAGTTGGAAAATCAGTTAATGATAGTAAGAGTGTGTTAGATTATATTACATCTAATTTAAGTAAAAATAAAAATATATATCTATTAGGTGGTACTGGTGTTGTTAATGAGGAAATTGAAAAATACTTAACAGCACAAGGATATAATATAGTTAGACTTGGTGGTAAGAATCGTTATGAAACAAATCAAAAAATTGTTGAAAATTTAAATGTAGCAAAAGGGACTCCAATTGTTATTACCAGTGGAAATGATTTTGCTGATGCACTTAGTATATCCAGTGTAGCTGACATAAATGGTTATCCAGTATTAATAAATGATAAGGATAATTTATCAACAAATATCATTAATAACATAACTAACATACAGCCAACAACTGTTTATGTGGTAGGAGGAACTGGGGTGCTTAGTCCTAACATTGAAGCTCAAATAAAGAAGCTAAATGGAAATATTAATATAGTAAGATTGGGTGGAAAAGATAGATATGAAACTTCAATGATTATAGCAGACAAGTTTAATTTGGACACTAATACTATAACTATATCCTCAGGAAAAGACTTTCCAGATGCATTAAGTGGGTCAGTATTAGCTGCAAGAAAAAAATCTTCTATATTACTTATAGACAATGATAGCATAACTACACAGAAGGATTTACTAAATAAACAAAAAATAACAGATATAATTGTGTTAGGTGGAGAAGGAGTAATAAACAAGGATACAGTAAATTCATTAGTACAAAAGTAACACCTACAGTAATAAGATAAAGTTAGAAATATTAATAAAAACCTTCGAACTTAATTTTAAGTTCGAAGGTTTTTATTAATAAAGAGCTTATGGCATCATTGCAGGAAAGTTAAGCCCTGTTTTTTCATCTAAGCCGAAAATTATATTCATATTTTGAACTGCCTGCCCTGCAGCACCTTTCATTAGGTTATCTATAGCAGATCCTACAATTACTCTATTGGTTCTTTTGTCTACTCTTAATCCTATATGGCACATGTTAGAACCTTTAACCCATTTAGTTTCAGGCATATACTCAGTAATTTTTACGAAAAACTCATCTTTATAAAAATTATTAAATATTTCGTATATGTCCTCTTCAGACACATTAGAAGTTAGTTCCGCATAGCACATAGATAAAATTCCTTTATTCATAGGAATTAAATGAGGAGTAAAGGTAAGTATTATGTCTTCACCATAAACATTGGACAGTTCCTGTTCTATTTCAGGTGTATGTCTGTGTGCTGCCACAGAATAAGCCTTTATAGATTCGTTACATTCAGCAAAAAGATTTGCTATATTTGCACTTCTGCCTGCTCCTGATACTCCAGATTTTGCATCGATTATGATAGATTTTGGATTTATAATTTTAGCGTTAAGCAATGGTGCCAAAGCTAATATGCTGGCTGTGGTATAGCAACCTGGATTAGCTATTAAACATGCCTCTTTTACTTTTTCACGATGTAGTTCAGGAAGACCATAAACAGCTTCGTTTAAAAGTTCACTGCACTGATGTTCTAGCTTATACCATTCTTTATAAGTTTCTTTTGATTTAAGTCTAAAGTCTGCACCTAGGTCTATAACTTTTACACCTAAGTCTAATGCTTTTTTTGCTATATCAAAAGATTTTCCGTGTGGAAGACATATGAAGAGTACATCAATATCTTTAAATTGATTTTCTGCTTCTTGAATATTTATGCATATGTTATCTATGAAACCTTCATAATTTTTATATATTTCTCTATATTCCATGTTTTCAAAACTATGGGTACATAAAAACTTGATATATGCACTTGGATGATTGTTCAATATCCAAACTAATTGTTGACCAGCGTAACCAGTTGAACCTATTATACCTATATTAATCATTAATATCACCTCTAAAAATTCGTTTAAACAAAAATAATTATACAAAAAATAATATAATTATGCAATAAAAAATAGAAGAAAATAATTGCATATTAATAATTGACATAGTATAATTATACATATCAGTTAGGAGAAGGTTGGTGGAGCATGTGTTAAATGAAGAAAGCTCTGAATACGAAGAGCTGTTATCATATGTAGAAAGGTTTAAAAATAAAACTTTTGTTATAAAATATGGTGGAAGTATAATGAAAAATGAAGCTGCAGCTAAAGCTTTTATTGAAGATGTTGTACTTTTGAAAAAATATGACATAAATATTATAATAGTTCACGGTGGAGGTCCAGAAATATCTAAATGGCTAGGTATAGCTGGTGTTAAAAGTGAATTTAGAAACGGACTTAGAGTTACAGATAAAAATGTAATGGACATAGCAGAAATGGTATTGTCCGGTCATATAAATAAGGATATAGCAGCTAATTTAAGTAGGTATGGAATAAGTGCTGTAGGATTGAGTGGTAGAGATAGTAATCTAATTAAAGCGAAAAAAAGATATCTATATGAAGATGGTAAAAAGGTAGATATAGGTTTTGTGGGAGAAGTAGTTAGTATAAATAAAACTTTTCTGCAAAGTAATATAGAAAAAAATAGGGTATCGGTTATTTCTCCTATAGGATGTGATACTTATGGAAATAAATATAACATTAATGCAGATTATGCTGCATCATTCATAAGTTCAGAACTTAAAGCCGAAAAGCTTATAATACTGACAGATGTTGCGGGTGTTTATAAAGATATAAATGATGAAGATAGTCTTATCAAAGAAATATCTTCAAAACAAATAAAGGAGTATATATCGGATGGAATTATACAAGGTGGTATGATTCCTAAAATGGAGTGCTGCCTTGATGCAATAGATAATGGTACGAAAAACGTACATATCATAGATGGAAGGAAAAACCATAGTTTACTTTTTGAACTTGTTAATGGTTCTGGAACTAAGATAACTTCAGAGGAGGAGATTAGAGAATGTCAAAAGGTAATATAATGAATACTTATGGAAGATTTGGTGTGATCTTTGACAAAGGCTTAGGATGCAAAATATATGATAACAACGGAGTAGAGTATATTGACTTTGTATCTGGTGTAGCGGTAAATTGTCTTGGCCATAGTCATCCAGTGATAATAAAGGCATTAGAAGAACAAAGCAGAAAGCTTATACAGATATCTAATTATTATTGGAATAATAATGCTATAGAACTATCAGAAAAGTTATGTTCATTAAGTGACCATGAAGCAGTTTTTTTCTGTAATAGTGGTACAGAGGCTATGGAAGGTGCATTAAAGGTAGCAAGGAAATATGGAAAAATTAAAGGTGGAGAAGATAAAAATATAATTATATCTATGGAAGACTCATTTCACGGGAGAACTATGGGAGCCTTATCGGTTACAGCTCAACCAAAATACCAAAAAGATTTTATGCCTTTAATTGGTGGAACTAGAACTGCTAAATTTAATGATATTGATGACTTGAAAAATAAGATGGATAAGAATGTTTGTGCTGTAATAATAGAACCTGTTCAAGGAGAAGGCGGAATAAATTTAGCAAATGTAGAGTATTTGGAAGCTGTTAAACAATTATGTGAAGAACATGATGCCTTACTTATTTTTGATGAAATACAATGTGGAGTTGGAAGATTAGGTACTTTTTTTGCTTATCAAAAGTTTGGAGCAATCCCAGATGTTATATGTATGGCAAAGGGACTAGGCGGAGGCTTCCCAATAGGAGCTATTGTTACAAATAAGAAAGCATCAGTACTTGAACGTGGAGATCATGGAAGTACCTTTGGAGGAAATCCTTTAGCAAGTGCTGTTAGTTTAGCAGTGTTAAAAGAATTAATTGAAGGTAATGTAATATCAAAAGTAGATAAGAAAAGTGAGTATTTAGTTTCTAAATTAAAAGCTCTTAAAGAGAAATATAGTACAATAGAAGAAATTAAAGGAATAGGATTATTAATCGGAGTAAAACTTAATGTGGATATAAAAGAGATTAGTAATAAGTGTTTTGAAAATAAACTTTTAGTTGTTACTGCAGGAAAAGATGTTATAAGATTTTTACCTCCTCTTAATGTGGAAAATGAAGACATTGATAAGGCTATAAGCATCTTTGAAGAAGTATTAAAGACTTACAATTAAATTAAAATGCAGATAAAAATAGAAGTGGTGGAAACTGATATTAAGGTTACTGCCACTTCTGATTTTTATTTAATACTAGGTTGTTGTCATAATTAACTTATCCAATAATTACCTAATCTAATGCTTCCATCTTCTCTAAAGTAAGGGTAAAATTCAATTTATTGATGTTTTTCGAAATTATTGATATTATTACTAATATAATAAAAAATAAGTATAGGTGATTTTATGGATAGAACCATTGAACATATAACTAAACACTGGATAAACTTTATG
The DNA here is from genome assembly GCF_014231265.1 of Clostridium sp. DJ247. Taxonomy (NCBI): domain Bacteria; kingdom Bacillati; phylum Bacillota; class Clostridia; order Eubacteriales; family Clostridiaceae; genus Clostridium; species Clostridium sp. DJ247. Next base: position 80,284 of record NZ_JABAIW010000016.1, read on the forward strand.
AAAAAAAATATAGTTGCTGAAGATTTAGATGCTGTAGTAAGAGAGTCTTGGCTTAGGTGTAAACAATATGAAGTTAACTATGAAAAAATTCATATAGAAAGATTATCAAAAGAGCAAATAGCTAAGAAAATCAAAGAAAATGAAGAACTTATTAATGTAGCATATCCTATAATGAAAAACCTATATAGCATAGTTTCAGGATCTGGATTTGCTATTATTCTTACGGATAAAGAAGGCTGTATCATTAATATAGTTGGCGATAAAGAGCTTATAAGTATTGAGGATTTAAACTTTTTTATAGGAGCCATATGGACGGAGAAATCTATAGGTACTAATGCTATAGGTACTTCTATTTTTTTAGACAAGCCTATTCAGATAATAGGAGCAGAGCATTATTATGTAAAAAACCATAGTCTTACTTGCTCATCAGCCACTATACATAATGAAAAGGGAGAAATTATAGGTTGTATTAATATGTCAGGAAACTATTCTAAAGCTCATTCCCATACTACTGGAATAGTAGTATCTGGAGCACATTCTATTGAAAAACAATTGGCTTTAATAAAATCTAATAAGCTGTTAAATGTAATATTCGATTCTATATCAGATGGTATGCTGGTGTTAGATGAAGAGTTAAATATTAAAAAAACAAACACTATGGCGTCAAAAATATTAGGAATTAGTGAAGTGGAAATACTAAATACAAATGTTAATTACTTGCTGAGGAATATAGAATCTATAAGAAAGGTATTAAATTCTGGGGAAGTTTATCATAATGTAGACTACAATTTTTATGTTAAAAATAAAAGAATTAAATGCAGCATAACTGCAGCTTCTGTATTAATAAATGAAAAAATAAATGGCATTATAATAACCTTTAAAGATGAAATTAATGTACACAAAATGGTAAATACTATAGCAGGATTTAGTGCAAAGTATAAATTTGAAGACATAATAACTAAAAATCATGAAATGCAGAAAACTATTGAAATTGCTAAAAAAGCCGCAGTCACAGGGTGTAGTATTTTAATAGAAGGACCTAGTGGTACAGGAAAGGAACTATTTGCTCAGTCAATTCATAATTATAGTGATAGATGTAACGGACCATTTGTGGCTGTAAACTGTGCTTCCTTTCCAAAAGATCTTATAGAGAGTGAGCTTTTCGGATATGAAAAAGGAGCTTTTACTGGAGCTGCTAAAGAAGGTCATCCGGGAAAATTTGAGTTAGCTAATGGTGGAACTATTTTCTTAGATGAAATTGGTGAGCTTCCGCTAGATATGCAATCTAAATTACTAAGAGTTTTAGATAACAATAAAATAATAAGACTAGGGGGAACCTATGAAAAATCCTTAAATGTGAGAGTAATAGCTGCAACTAATAGAAATTTAATTGAAGAAATAAAAAACAAAAGTTTTAGAGAAGACTTATTTTATAGAATAAATGTTATGAATATAAAAACCATTCCACTTAAAGAAAGAACTGAAGATATAGAGACTTTAGCAAATTATTTTGTTTATAAATTAAATACTCAAAATCCACTTGCATTTAAAATTCTAGATGTTGAATATATAAATATAATTAAAAATTATACTTGGCCTGGTAATGTACGGGAATTGAGAAATGTAGTAGAAAGATCTTATTATCTATGTGAAAGTAATAACATTACTTCAGAGTTTTTATATGATTATATTGTTAATAAAAAAGTATATAAAAAGAAAGAAAACAAAAAATTAATGACTATGGAAGAAATTGAAAAGGAAAATATAAAGGATACAATTGAACAATGTGATGGTGATTTGACCAAAGCCGCAAGAATATTAAGTATAAGCAGAGCTACTATATATAGAAAAATAAAAAAATATAATATAGTGGTATAATGAACAAGCTTCTAAATATGCTTTCAGTTTTAGCAACATGTCCCTACGTGTAATTCAATTTCAACCAAGGTACTAGATAATATTGTATATGGATAAAAATGTATCTCAAATTGTATCTAAAAAATATAATAATCTCATTTTGAGATTGTTATATTATATCATTTTGATACTAATATTAATTAAATTACTGGCAATTGCTGTTATATATATATTGGCATAAGTCTTGCTTTAAAAGTAAGTATTAAAAAATATTGTAGTATTTTTAACAAATAATATTTAGGGGGAAGATGAATGGCAAGATTTACATTACCAAGAGACATTTATTTTGGAGAAAATTCTTTAGAGACCTTAAAAACACTAAAAGGTAAAAAAGCTATAATAGTTGTTGGTGGAGGTTCAATGAAAAAGTTTGGCTTCTTAGACAAAGTAGAAAGCTATTTGAAAGAAGCTGGATTAGAAACAAAATTAATAGAAGGTGTAGAACCAGATCCATCAGTTGAAACAGTTATGAACGGTGCAAAGATTATGAGAGAATTTGAACCTGATTGGATAGTATCAATAGGAGGAGGATCACCAATTGATGCTGCTAAAGCTATGTGGATCTTCTATGAATATCCAGAATTTACATTTGAACAAGCTGTAGTTCCTTTTGGATTACCAGATCTTAGACAAAAAGCTAAATTTGTAGCTATCCCATCTACAAGTGGAACAGCTACAGAGGTTACTGCATTTTCAGTAATAACAGATTATAAAGCAAAAATAAAATATCCATTAGCCGATTTTAATTTAACTCCAGATATAGCTATTATTGATCCAGCACTAGCACAAACAATGCCAGCAAAGCTAACAGCACATACTGGTATGGATGCACTAACTCACGCCATAGAAGCTTATGTAGCAGCATTAAAATCTGCATTCTCAGATCCTCTTGCAATGCAAGCTATAGTTATGACAAAAGAAAATTTATTTAAATCCTATGAAGGAGATAAAGAAGCTAGGGATGAGATGCATATGGCTCAATGTCTAGCAGGAATGGCATTCTCAAATGCATTGCTTGGAATTACTCATAGCATGGCGCACAAAACAGGTGCAGTATTCCATATTCCTCATGGATGTGCTAATGCAATATTCCTTCCTTATGTAATAGACTTTAATAAAAAAGTCTGTGCAGATAGATATGCTACTATAGCTAAAACTTTAGGGTTATCAGGAGATACTCAAGAAGAATTAGTAGATTCTTTAACAGCTATGATCCAAGAAATGAACAGAAAAATGAATATACCACTTACATTAAAAGAGTATGGGGTAACAGAAGAAGACTTTAATACTAATGTTGATTACATAGCACATAACGCAGTTTTAGATGCATGTACAGGATGTAATCCAAGACCTATAACTGATGAAGAAATGAAAAAAGTATTCCAATGTGCATTTAGTGGAGAAAAAGTTAACTTCTAGGTAACACATAGATAGTCACGTCCGAAATTTAACTTATACTCCGGAATATGCTGCCAAACTTCGGCACGTTAAAAACTTTTAGTCAGTCTAAAGTTCGT